>JBAVOG010000839.1:0-2094 GCA_049691875.1 Burkholderiales bacterium
CGCGCACGCGAGGCACGATTTTCGACAGACGCGGTCGATCGACGAGCCAGTCCGGCTGGGGGTAACTGCCCACGACCGTGGTGGGCAGGAGCTTGTCGGGCATGCGAGCGGTTTGCCGCCAGGCTGACCTGGGACAGGTATTGTGACTTGTCCGGGCCGGGCCCGCTCGCGGATGTCAGCCGGTCACGAGCCGCTTCTGCTCGGATTCGACGATGACCGGAGCGTCGAAGTCCTGCCGGGTCATTGGCGCCGATTCCCAGCGCCTGCCCGCGGCGCCGTCCCATTCCCGGTCGAAAAACTTGTCGGCGTGCGCCTTGGTCTTCCACAAGTAGATCTCGACCACGGACCTGCAATTCGGCGCGATGCCGTACGATTTTCGGACCAGGCCAGGAACGCCGAAGTAGTCTGGCCCATCGGCATTTACTGCGTCGAGGAGATCCTGCCTGTTCTTGCCTTCCATGATGTCGTACTTCCACATGACGATATGCATGATGTTTCCCTTTCTCTGTTCAAATCACTCGAACCTGCTTTCCGGGAGCAAGTTCCGTCGATAGGTTCAACGTAGCATTCCGTACAGGACTTGGGATTGCGCGAGATCAAAACACCGGGCGCGACGGCGGCCGCGCCTCCGGTGCTCCCGTGTTGCCCCGCTGTCGCCCCTATACCTTGGCCTTGATCTCTTCGAGGCGGTCGGTGGCGGGCGGCGGCGTCCGCGACAGCGCCGCAATTTCGGCGCGCAGTTCGGGGGTCATGGCGACATTGATCGAGTCGAGCGACGCCCGGAGCTGATCGACGTTGCGCGCGCCGATGATCGGCGCGGTGACGCCGGGGTGGCTGCCCACCCATGCGACGGCCATGCTCACAGGGTGGACATTTCGCGCCTTGCAGAATGCGGCAAAGCTCGCCGCCGTCTCGTGCATCCAGTCCTCGCTGTAACGGATGCGGTATTGGGCGTTCTGCGCCAGGCGCCCGGTCGCGGGCTTGTGCTTCTGCTCGTACTTCCCCGACAACAGTCCGCCGCCGGCCGGTCCGTAGGGCACCACCGCGATGCCATTCGCCTGCGCCATCGGCAGGATCTCCACCTCGGCCTGGCGTTTCACCAGGTTGTACATGGGCTGCACGACCTGGACGCGCGCCCAGCGGTGCGCCTCCTGCACGCCGAGGCATTTCTGGATCTGCCACGCCGCGTAGTTGCTGAACGCGGGGTAGAGAATCTTCCCGGCGCGCACGAGATCTTCCAGGGCCCGCAGCGACTCCTCGAACGGCGTCAGCGCGTCGTACTGATGCAAGTAGAACACTTCGACGCGGTCCGTGCCGAGCCGCGTGAGGCTTTCGTCGATCGCGCGCGTGATGTGCCGGCGCGACCCGCCCTGCGCATTCACGTCCTTGCCGGTCGGATTGAAGCATTTCGTCGCGAGGACCAGCTCCTCGCGATGGCCCTTGATCAGTCGTCCGAGGATCTCCTCGGAGCGCCCGGCGTTGTACTGATTCGCCGAGTCGAAGAAATTGATGCCGGCTTCGCGGCACGCACGGTACATCTCCTGCGCGGCGGCCTCGTCCGCATCGCCGCCGAACGACATGGTCCCGCAGCAGAGTTGCGACACCCGCACGCCGGTGAGTCCAAGGGTTCGGTAGTCCATGCGCGGAATATATAACGCTCCGTAACTGTCCTGCCAATCCGGTCGCTCGCGCGGTCATCCGGCGCCCGATCTGACCTCCCGGTGAGAACTGCGTCACGCCCCTCGGCGCGCGCCGGGCATCACGCGTAAACCTGTGACTTACACCCACCCACCGTGATGAAACATAAGGAAAATCGGCATGAGTGCTGCTTGGGACGCGGCATCGGGCAAACGGGCGGGGTCGGACATGCGCACCATACTGGTCATCAATTCGAAAGGCGGCTGTGGCAAGACCACGGTCACGACCAATATTGCCTCCTACTACGCCGCCGCAAACGCCAGGGTCGCGATCCAGGACTACGACCCACAGGGCTCCAGCCTGCAGTGGCTCAAGCTGCGCCCCGATCATCTGAACCGCATTCACGGCGCGAACGGCACGCCCCAGAAGGCGCACCTGCTGCGCAGCCTGCAGACC
>JBAVOG010000840.1:0-5851 GCA_049691875.1 Burkholderiales bacterium
CAGGCGCTGGGCGAGACCGCGCCGCTCCTCATGATCGGGATGGTCGCGTTCATCGCCGACATTCCACAGGGTATTTTCGACCCGGCTACGGCGCTTCCGGTGCAGATCTACCTGTGGGCGGACACCCCGGAGCGCGCGTTCGTCGAGCGCACGTCCGCGGCGATCATTGCTCTGCTCGCGTTCCTCGCGGTGATGAATGCGATCGCAGTGGTGCTGCGGCGCCGTTTCGAGCGCCGCTGGTAGCCAGAAGAATTTGCACAGTCACCAGGAAGAGTCACATGACCGCAACCAGCACGACCGTGAGCGAAGCCGCCGTATTCAGCGATACCCACGTCAAGGACGCCGTACCGATCCCGCACGCTGCGAAGGTGGCGCGCGAGGATCGCGGGACCGTGGGGGAGGCGCGCGTCATGTCGCCGCGCATGCGGTGCACGGACATCAACGTGTACTACAACGAGAAGCGGGCGATCAAGGACATCAACGTCGATGTCGGGCAGAACGAGGTGCTCGCGATGATCGGGCCCTCCGGATGCGGGAAGACGACCTTCCTGCGGTGCCTCAACCGCATGAACGACACGATCGCCGGCTGTCGCGTGACCGGCGAGATCATGCTGGACGACGAGAACGTCAACGCGCGCGGCGTGGATGTGGTGCCGCTGCGTGCACGGGTGAGCATGGTGTTCCAGAAACCGAACCCGTTCCCGAAGTCGATCTGGGAGAACGTCGCATTCGGTCCGCGCATCCACGGACTTGCACAGACCAAGGCCGAGCTCGAGGAGATCGTGCATACGAGCCTGAAGCGTGCCGGACTGTGGGACGAGGTGAAGGACCGGCTTGGCGAGCCGGGCACGGGACTCTCCGGCGGCCAGCAGCAGCGGCTCTGCATCGCGCGGTCGATCGCGGTTGCGCCCGAGGTCATCTTGATGGACGAGCCCTGCTCGGCGCTCGACCCGATCTCTACGGCGCGCATCGAGGAGCTGATCGACGAGTTGCGTGTACAGTATTCGATCTGCATCGTGACCCATTCGATGCAACAGGCGGCACGCGTGTCGCAGCGCACGGCCTACTTTCACCTCGGTGATCTGATCGAGGTGGGGGAGACCAAGCAGATCTTCACGCGTCCGCGGCATCAGCTGACCGAGGACTACATCACCGGACGCTTCGGCTAGTAGCCGACGGCTGGTCGCAGCGCGGCCGGGCCCACTAAAGAGACGACGCCATGTCCGAAATCCTCGAAGGACACACCATCCGCCGGTATGACGGCGAGCTGAACAGCCTGCACCTGCTCGTCCTGGAAATGGGCGGGCTGGTGCTGGATCAGTGCCGCCTGGCACTCGACGCGCTCAAGACGGGGGACCTCGATTCCGCGCGGAAGGTTCTCGCGCGCGAGAACCAGGTCGATGCGCTCGAGCTCAGGCTCGACGACAACGTCTGGTGGGTGGTCGGGCGGCGCGGACCGGTGGCGCGCGACTTGCGCGTGGTGATGTCCTTCTCCAAGGCGGTCACCGATCTGGAGCGCATCGGCGACGAGGCGGTGCGCATCGCGCACACGACACTTGCCGTCTACGACGACGAAGTGCGCCGTCCGAGCCGCAAGCTGTTGCGCGATGTCCACACGATGGGCAAGCTCGCCATCGGGATGCTGCAGGACGCAGTCTCGATCTATGACACTTTCGATCTCGCCGTTGCCGAGGGGCTGCTGCGCCGGCATGCCGAGCTCGACATGGAATTCCAGTCCAGCCTGCGGCGCCTGTCCACCTTCATCCTCGAGGACGCGCGCAACGTGGGGCATGCGATCAATACGGTGCTGCTGGTGAAGGCGCTGGAGCGGATCGGCGATCATGCGCGCAACCTCGCCGAATACGTCATCTATCTGGTCCAGGGAGACGACGTTCGGCACCAGGAAGCGCGCGAGCAGTTGAACGGAGAAGGCTCCGGGAAGCCCGCCTGAGAAACCTCAGGCGCTACGCTGCACGATGCCCATGAGCTTGTAGGTGAGCAGGGCGGCGGCGAAGTCGAACGCGTGAAACCCCGGAATCGGCGCGAACTCCATCACGTCGAATCCGATGATGCGCCGCTGGCGCGCGACGGACTCGAAGAGCCCGAGCGTCTGATACCAGGTGAGCCCGCCCGGCACGGGCGTGCCGGTCGCGGGGAGCACCGCCGGATCGATGCCGTCGACGTCGACCGTGAAGAAGACATCGGGCGGGAAATCGGCCGGCAGCTCGATGGCGTCGATGCCGTGCGGCACCAGTGTCTCGGCATCGAGGAAGCGCACGCCGTGCGTGGCGCGAGCGTCGCGCTCCTCCTCGCAGTAGGCGCGGTTGCCGAGCTGAAAGAGCGGAACACCGGCCTCGACGACGCGGCGCATGACCGACGCATGGCTCAGCGGGTCGCCCTCGTAGCGGTCCCGCAGATCCGCGTGGGCATCGATCTGGACCACGCCGAAGTCGCGCACGCCCGCGTCGAGATATCCGCGAATGACGCCCCAGGTGACGGTGTGCTCGCCGCCGAGCACGACGGGAAGCTTGCCGAGGCGCAGGATTTGCGCGACCGCCGCGGCGATGCTCGCTATGACGGCATCTGGTGCGCCGGAGCAGTCGATGGCCGGCCAGGTGTAGATGCCGTCGCCGCCCGGGTCGCTGTGCCCGTCCCAACGCTCGAGCTGCCCCGATGCAACGAGGATCGCATCGGGACCCTTGGCGGTGCCGCCGCCGTAGGACACGGTCTTCTCGTAGGGAACCGGCAGCACGTGAAAGCGCGCCTGCTCGGGCGCCAGCTCGGGCACTTCGGACGCGAGAAACCGGAGCCGGCCGATGGTGCCGTAGTCGGGAAGATGGCTCATGACAGTCTGCGCTTGAATTCTTCGTAGCCGAATTTCCGCACCACGCGCAGCGCGTCGGTGTCCGAGTTCCAGAGCGCAATGCTCGGCAGGCCGATACCGTTGAAGGTCGTTGTCTTCACCATCGTGTAGTGGGCCATGTCCGCAAAGACGAGCCGTTGCCCGACTTGCAGCGGATCGCGGAACGAATAATCGCCGATGACGTCCCCGGCGAGGCACGTCTGGCCGCCGAGTCGATAGGTGTGGGCAAACTCGCCGGCGTTGCCGGATCCGAGGATCTGCGGCCGGTAGGGCATTTCGAGCGTGTCCGGCATGTGGCAGGTGGCGGAAGTATCGAGAATCGCGAGCGGCATTCCGTTCCAGGGCAGATCGAGCACTTCGGCGACCAGGACACCGGTATTGATGGCGATCGCCTCGCCCGGCTCCAGGTAGAGCTGGACGCCGTAGCGCTCGCGAAAATCGACCAGCAACCGGATCAGGCCGTCGACGTCGTAGTCGGCGCGCGTGATGTGGTGCCCCCCGCCGAAGTTGATCCACTCCATGCGCGGGATGAACTCGCCGAACTTCGCCTCGAAGGCCGCCACGGTCCGCGCGAGCGGCGCGAAATTCTGCTCGCACAGCGTGTGGAAGTGCAGGCCGCTGATTCCGTCCAGCCGGTCGGCGGGGAAGCGCGCGTGCGGCATGCCGAGGCGGGAATAGGGCGCGCAGGGATCATAGATCGGGACGGCGCCTTCGGAATGCTCGGGATTCACCCGCAACCCAAACCGTAGCCCGGGACGTCGGACCGCCGCCGCGCGCGCCATCGACCGGTACCGATCCCACTGCGACGGCGAATTGAACACGACGTGATCCGAAATTTCCAGGATCTCGGCGAGATCGGCCTCGGTGAATGCGGGCGAGAAGGTGTGCACCTCGCCGCCGAACTCCTCGCGGCCGAGCCGCGCCTCGTGCAGGCCGCTCGCGCAGGTGCCGCGCAGGTAGCGCGCGATGAGCGGGGCCAGGCTCCACATCGAGAACGCCTTGAGCGCCAGCAGGATTCGCGCGCCGCTCGCGTCCTGCACGCGTCCGAGAATGCGCAGGTTGTCCTCGACGGCCACCTCGTCAACGACGAAGCAGGGCGAGGGGACGCGGCTGGCGTCGAACTTGTGAAAGCGCTCCATGCAGATGACCGGTCAGGGGTGCGACGCGGCGCGGAGTCCACTCCGGCGCTCGCGATCGTTGGCGCGGGCAGGGCGCAGCGCCCTCATTCCATCGGGGCGTCGACCTGCATGACGGACCAGGGCAGCCCGTAGCGGTTCATGTCCTCCATGAACGGATCCGGATCGAACTGTTCCATGTTGAAGACGCCTGCGCCGCGCCACTTGCCGGTCAGCATCATCTTCGCGCCGATCATGGCAGGGACGCCGGTCGTGTAGGAGATCGCCTGCGACCGGACCTCGCGGTAGGCCGCTTCGTGATCGCAGATGTTGTACAGGAAGGCAACCTTGTCGCGGCCGTCCTTCTTGCCCTGGACGAGGCATCCGATGCAGGTGCGCCCCTTGGTGAGCGGCCCGAGACTCGAAGGATCGGGGAGGAGCGCCTTCAGGAACTGCAGCGGAATGATCTCGCGACCTTCGTACATCACGGGCTCGATGCTCGTCATGCCGACGTTGCCGAGCACTTCGAGATGCTTCAGGTAATTGTCCGAGAAGGTCATCCAGAACCGCGCATGGCGCAAGGTCGGAAAGTGCTTCACGATCGACTCGAGCTCCTCGTGGTAGAGGAGATAGATCTTCTTCGGACCGATCCCTTCCGGGAAGGGAAACATCTTGCTGACGGAGAGCGGATCGGTGCTGTGCCACGCGCCGTCCTCCCAGTAGCGCCCGCGGGCCGTCACCTCGCGGATGTTGATCTCGGGATTGAAATTGGTGGCGAACGGCTGGCCGTGCTCCCCGGCATTGCAATCGATGATGTCGAGCATCTCGATGGTGTCGAACTCGTGCTTCTGCAGCCACGCAGTGAAGACGTTGGTCGCGCCGGGATCGAAGCCGCTTCCGAGCAGCGCCATGATGCCGCGGTCGCGGAAGCGGTCGTGGTAGTCCCATTGCCAGCGGTATTCGAACTTGGCCGTGTCGCGCGGCTCGTAGTTCGCCGTGTCCAGGTAGTCCACGCCCGCCGCGAGACAGGCGTCCATGATCGGGAGGTCCTGATAGGGCAGGGCGACGTTGATCACGAGCTGCGGCTTCTCCCGCTCGAGGAGCGCCGTCATCTTGGGCACGTCGTCCGCGTCGATCTGAGCGGTCCGGATGGGTCGCTTGAGCTGCGCCGCGATCTTCCGGCACTTCTCCTCGGTCCGGCTCGCGAGCACGATCTCCGTGAATACTTCGGGGATCTGCGCACATTTGTGGGTGACGACCTGGCCTACACCTCCTGCGCCGACAATCAGAACTTTCGCCATGCAGTACCGAGTCGCCTCAGTCTTCGTAGTAAGTGTAGCCCCGGAGGCTGGCGGAGAAAGCTTCGAGCATCGACTGGCGCTCGGCAAGCGAGATGCGGCCCTCGCGAACGCCCTGCTCGGCGATCTTGCGGAACTGCTCCAGCAGCTGCTGCGGCTGGTATTCGACGTAGGAAAGCACGTCGGCGATGCTGTCGCCGTTCATTTCCCGCACGAAATCGAACGTGCCATCCTCGTTGATGCGCACGCTCACCACGTTGGTGTCCCCCATCAGGTTGTGCAGGTCGCCGAGCGTCTCCTGGTAGGCACCGACCAGGAAGACCCCGAAATAGTAGGGCTCGCCCTCGATCAGCGGATGAACCGGAAGCGTCTTGCCGTCGCCGCGTCGACCGATGAAACGGTCGATCTTGCCGTCGGAGTCGCACGTGATGTCGGCGATGATTGCCTGACGCGTGGGCGCCTCGTTGTGGCGGTGGACCGGCATGATCGGGAAGATCTGCTCGATGGCCCAGACGTCCGGCAACGACTGGAAGACCGAGAAGTTGCCGTAGTAAATGTCGGAGAGCGAGTGCTCG
>JBAVOG010000841.1:0-15514 GCA_049691875.1 Burkholderiales bacterium
CGTCCTTGGCCATCGCCCTGGCAATGAACGCACTCAGCGCGGGCGGCAATTTGGGATTCACGGTGCGTATATCCGGGGCCGGCTCGTTCGCGATCTTATACATGAGCTGGGCCATCGATTCACCCTCGAAAGGCAGGCGACCCGCGAGCAACTGATACAGCGTGACCGTCAGCGAGAAAAGATCCGAGCGCCCGTCGATGCGCTTGCCGGCGAGCTGCTCGGGCGACATGTAGGACGGTGTGCCGAGCACCATGCCGGTCTTGGTCTTGGAGGAGTCGGTGATGCGGGCGATCCCGAAGTCGGTGACCTTCACGGTGTCCGATGCTTCCTCGTACATGATGTTCGCGGGCTTGATGTCCCGGTGAACGATCTGCTGGCGATGTGCGTAGCCAAGTGCGTCCGCGACGCGGGCGACGATCGAGATCGCGGCGGCGGGGGGCATAAGCTTGCCCGGCTTGGTATACGGCGTAAGGTCGTGGCCCTTGAGGAACTCCATCGCGATGTACGCGAGGTCGTGCTCCTCCCCGGCGTCGAAGATCGTCACGATGTTCGGATGATTCAGGCGACCCGCGGTTTCCGCCTCGCGGAAGAACCGCTCGCGCACGTCGGCGAGTTCGTCGGGCTCGAACTCCTGGGCGAGTGCCATGGTCTTGATCGCGACGATCCGCCCGATCTTCGGGTCGCGGCCTTGATAGACGACTCCCATCGCCCCCTTGCCGAGCTCCTTCTCGACCTGATAGCGACCGAGCATCGGCTTCTCGACCGTGTCGGCGGTCATGATGCTGGTGTTCGTGCGTCCGCCGGACGTCGCGCCGCCGAGAATCACCGTCTCGGAGAGCTGCTTGGCGCGCGCGACCTTCTGGGCCACATCGCGGAACTTCACGTTGTGCTCGGCGATGTAGCGGTAGGCGGCCTCGGCCTTGTTGAACTGCCGCTTGCGCTCAAAGTCGAGCGCAAGGTTGTAAACGTTTTCCATCAGGCGCTCGTCCATCGGAACGCGGCGAAACCGGTCCCAGGCTTCGTCGAGACGGCCCTGGCCCTGGAATGCGAGTGCGAGGTTGCGGTTCGATTCGGCGGACTCCGCGTCCGACTTGACCTTGCCGGCCTCCGTGACCAGAAACCGCTTGGTGGTGAGCAGCAGGTGCCCGACCAGCAGCAACGTCGTCGGCAGCATCAGCTGGAGCCACATGCCTTTCGACGTCATCAGCCCGAAGTGGGTGCCGAGCAACGCGACCAGGAGCAATGCCGTGACGAGCGCGCCCATTCCCGCGCCGAGCCGCGGGAGCACGACGATGAGGTACAGGGCGATGAGCAGGTAGGCGCCGTACTCGGCCCAGATTCCCCACGACGGCACGACGAAGAAATGCTCCTGCAGGATCGACGAAACCGAATGCGCCAGCGTCTGCACCGGCGCCATCGCCGGCGATACGGGGGTGACGCTGGTATTGCCGAGCCCGGCGGCAGTCGGGCCGATGAGCACGATCTTGTCGCGGTACTTGTCCACCGGAATCTTGCCGGTGTAAACGTCGAAGAACGAATCGGCCGAAAATGCCGGCCGACCTTCGTGGTCCTGGTAGTAGTACGTGTACATCTGGAGCTTCGGATCGGTGGTGATCCGCAGGTTCCCGAGACTGACTCCGCGGCCGAGATCCACCTTGATATCCGCGACCCCGAGGTTGAGGCTCTGTGCCGCAATCAAGAGAGAGAGGGACGGATAGAACTGGTCGAAGAAGGCGAGCACCAGCGGCTCGGCGCGGATCCCGCCGTCCACGTCGGTGCGTGCGTTGAGGTGTCCGATCCCCTTGGCCTGCGCGCCGATCGAATCGATCGGGAAGATCACGTTGGCGGTCGTCGTGAACGGCACTTCGCCCGCAGCGCCGGCGATGTTCGTAAGCCCGTTCTTCGTCACGTACGCCGGAAGCGGCCGATCAGGCCGACCACGTGGATCACCGAGCTGGAAAAGCATGGGCAGCACGACATTGCCCGCCTGGGCGTAACTGCGGGCCAGCACGCGGTCCGTGTTGAGCGTCTGCTCGGCCTCTTGCAGGAGCGAGCCGATCCGCGCGAGCGGCGCGGTGGGCTCGATCGCTCCGGGGTTCGGCACCGCCTTCTGGTACTCGGCGAGCAGCTGATTGACGTAGGCCAGCCCGGGATCGAGCTGGGGCTCCGTGAAGAACACGAGATTGCCGATGACCTTCGCCTTGCCGCCGGCGAGCATCGCAGTGAGCCGCGCATGCACGTCGCGCGGCCAGGGCCATCGGCCGATGTTGGCGATGCTGGTGTCGTCGATGGCGATGACCGCGATGCGGTCGCTCGGAACGCGGTCCGTCGCGCGGACACCCATGTCGTAGGCTTTGCGCTCGAGACTCTGGATCAGATCGGTGCTGCCGGCGAAGACGAGGACAAGCGCGACCACGAGGCCGAGGAACCAGTCCTTTCTCCAGAATCCACCTTTCTCCACCGAGCCCGTTCCCCGAGTGCCTTATTGTCGTTGTCGTTATCGGTCGTCGCTGTCCGGCATGTGCGGGATTCTACGCCCGCACTCTCGTCGCCCTTCGTCGCTCTGCTGCCGCATCGGGCAATATCCCGCTTCCCGCCCCCCGAGGCACCTCAGCCGCTCGATCTCGATCCCCTGTCCCGCGCCCGGGTCCACCCAGCCCTGCAACCCGGCGCTCGCGCATCTTCCGCGCGCACTGGTCGACCCCCGTAAGTGAATTAAGTCCCTGAAGAAACAGGAGCATAATGCCCATTCTTACAGTCGGGTATGAAATTAGTCAAATTTTTGCCGAGTATCCGTCACCGGGGGTGACCTGCCCCCCCGAGAAATTCGGCCGAAGACGCGCTCGCGACCGTACGCGCAGTCACGTGAGGAACGCCACACGCCGTCGCATACCGCGCGCTGCGGGCGACCCGACTACGAGCCGATTGGAATGTGCCGGCGGGCGTACCCGACGAAAGTCGATCAGGTGCCGAGCAGAGTGCCCGGTGTCAGCGAAGCGCTCGCGGCGACCTCGGCGCCCGAAAGCTTCTTGCCCTCGCCGAGCTTCGCCTTCTGGACCTCGATCTGGCCGCCCTGGGCGGTCACGAAGAAGCTCGTTTCGCTCACGTCCGTGACCTCGCCGACCTTGCCCTTCACCGCGCCAAACGTGCGCGCCAGGTGCTTGCGCGCGTCGAAGATCTGGAGCTTCGTGCCGTTCAACGTCGTCCAGGCCCCTGGAGCGGGATTGCAGGCCCGGATCACGTTGTACGTGAAGTCGACGTGGGTCGCCCAGTTGATCCTGGCTTCGGCGGCACGACACCAGCCTTCATAGCTCGCGCGGCTCTCGTCTTGTGCAGTTTCGGTGTGCTTGCCGGCCACCACCAGGTCGGCCGCCTCGAGCATCGCCGCCACGCCCATGGGAAAAAGCCGATCGAAGTAGACGCTGCCCAGCGTGTCGTCGGGACCGATCGGCGTCTTCTTCTGCAGGATCACTTTGCCTTCGTCCAGTCCATCGGAAGGCCGGAAGATGGTCAACCCGGTCTCGGTCTCGCCCTTGATGATCGGCCAGTTGATGGAGCTCGGTCCGCGGTACTTGGGCAGCAGCGACGGGTGATACTGGACCGTGCCGCGCTTCGGGATGTTCACGAACTCCTGCGGAGCGAACTGCAGCACGAAGGCCATGATGCCGATCTCGGCGTTCAGCGCCTTCATCGCCTCGGCCGCTTCCGGCGCCCGGAGCGACTTGAACTGGAATACCTTGAGTCCCTTCGCCTCTGCGGCAGCACGCAGCGCATCGGGCCGCGCGCCGTCCTTCTCCGGCGCGCAGAACACGCCCGCGACGTCGTCTCCGCGCGCAAGAAACGCCTCGAGAACCGCTTTTCCGAAATCCTGCTGACCGATGATTGCGATGCGCATGTCAAATATCTTCCCGAAACTGGCAGTTGTGCCACTGCGAATCAAAGGCGGCGAGAACGAACAAGGGGCAAGGCCCTTGTAAATCCCCCGCGCTGCGTGAGCATTCCATTTTGTGAAATGCTCCTGAACTTCCCTTCGCTAAGGCTAAGCGGCCTTCTTGGGTGGGGATGAGAACGCGCCGGCCTTCTTGAGGCCCGCGACCTTCGTCTCGTCGTAGCCGAGCACGTCCCGCAGGACCTCGTCGGTGTGCTCGCCGAGGGTGGGCGAGCGCTTGATCACAGCCGGCGAGGCCGAGAGCTTGATCGGCATGCCGACGTTGTACCAGGTACCCCGCTGCGGATGGTCGAGCTCGACCCACATCTGGCGGCCGCGAATGTGCTCGTCGCTGGCGAGATCCTCCGTCGACATGATCGGGCCGCACGGCACGTCGAGCGGATTCAGGATGGCCATGAACTCGCGCTTCGTGTATTTCTCCGCGAACTTGTTGATCAAGGTCCACATGAGCGCCTGGTTCTTGCGGCGGTCGCCGATCTTCGCGAGCCGTTCGTCAGTGGCGAGATCGGGCATCCCCACATCGGCACCGATCCGGTTCGCAAGCGCCGCCCACACCGCCTCCTGCACGACGACGTACAGCCAGTCGTTTGCGCCGTGCGGCTTGCAGTGGATTGCATTGCCGAGCTGGCCGCCTCCGGAATCGTTGCCCGCGCGCGGGACCTCGCCCATGCCCTGGTAGGTGGGTACCGAGTATTCGTCGAGCGACCCGCGCGTGAGGCGCTGATGATCGCGGAACTTCACGCGACAGAGATTCATCACGCCGTCCATCATCGCGACCTCGACGTACTGACCCTGTCCCGTGCGCGTCGCCTGATGCAGGGCGGCGAGCAGCCCTATCCCCAGGTGCAGACCGGTTCCCGAATCCCCGATCTGGGCACCGGTCACGAACGGCGGCCCGTCCGGCACGCCCGTGGTGCTCATCGCGCCGCCCATCGCCTGCGCGACGTTCTCGTAGGCCTTGAAGTCGGCGTACGGGCCGGTCGATCCGAACCCCTTGATCGAGCCCATGACGATCTTCGGATTGAGCTCGTGGATCTTCTCCCACGTGAACCCGAGGCGGTCCAGCACGCCGGGCCCGAAGTTCTCCATCACGATGTCGCACTTCCTGATGAGATCGACAAAGACCGACTTGCCCTCCGGCGACTTCATGTTCACGGTGATCGACCGCTTGTTGCAGTTGAGCATCGTGAAGTAGAGGCTGTCCGCGTTGGGCATATCGCGCAGCTGGCCGCGGGTAGCGTCGCCGTGCGGCGGCTCGAACTTGATGACGTCCGCGCCCATCCACGCCAGCAGCTGCGAGCACGTCGGCCCCGCCTGCACGTGGGTCATGTCGAGGATGCGAACTCCCTTGAGTGCTTCCATTCTGATCTCCAATCGCTCTGCGGCGGGCGCGCAGTTGCCTGCGCTCGACCGTTTTTTCCCCTAATCGGTCGACCTAGTCGTTCGACCTATTTCTTTTTCGCGCTCTGCGGATTCAGGCTCGTGATGCGCCCGCTCTCGGTGCCAGCGGTTTCATCGATTACGGCATTGATGAGCGTGGGCTTGCGCGAACGGATGGCTTCGTCCATTGCCGCGCGCAACTCGGCCGGAGTCGTGGCGTGCACGCCCACGCCGCCGAAGGCCTCGATCAGCTTGTCATAGCGTGCACCCTTGACGAATACGGTGGGTGCCACATCGGGTCCGCCGGCCGGATTGACGTCGGCGCCGCCGTAGACGCCGTTGTTGTTGAAGACCACCACGCAGACCGGCAAGTTGTAGCGGCAGATGGTCTCGACTTCCATGCCAGAGAAGCCGAAGGCGCTGTCGCCCTCGATGGCGATGACCGGCTTGCCGGTGGTGACGGCGGCAGCGACGGCGAAGCCCATGCCGATTCCCATGATGCCCCAGGTGCCCACGTCCAGGCGCTTGCGCGGCTGGTACATGTCCACGATGCTGCGCGTGAAATCGAGCGCGTTGGCGCCCTCGTTGACCATGACGATGTCCGGATTGGCCTTGAACACGTCGCGCACTGCAGCCAAGGCGCTGTGGAAGTTCATCGGCGTGGGGTTCTTGGCCAGGGTCTCGGCCATCTTGGCGACGTTCTTATTCTTGCGCTCGGCGATGGCGGCAAGCCAGTCCGCCGGCGGCTTGGGCCAGCCGGAGCCCATGCCTGCCAGGAACGCCGACACGCAGGAGCCGATGTCGCCGACCACCGGAGCGTCGATGCGCACGTTGCTGTCCGCCTCCTGCGGCGAGATGTCGATCTGGATGAACTTCTGGCCGCCCCAGTCCTTTTGGCCCTTGCCGCCCCAGGTCTTGCCCTTGCCGTGCGACAGCAGCCAGTTGAGTCGGGCGCCGATCAACATCACGACATCGGCCTCTGGAAGCACGTAGGAGCGGGCGGCCGCGGCGGACTGCTCGTGCGTGTCCGGCAGCAGCCCCTTAGCCATGGACATCGGCAGGTAGGGGATTCCGGTCTTCTCGATCAGCGCGCGGATATCGGCATCGGCCTGCGCGTAGGCGGCTCCCTTGCCCAGGACAATCAGTGGGCGCTTCGCGCCCTTGAGGAGGCTCAGTGCGCGCTGCACGGCTTCGGGCGCCGGAATCTGGAGCGGTGCCGGGTCGACCACGTTGATCAATGAATTCTTCCCGGCAACCGCGTCCATGGTCTGCGCGAACAGCTTGGCCGGCAGATCCAGGTAGACACCGCCTGGACGGCCGGAGACGGCAGCGCGGATGGCGCGCGCGACGCCCACACCGATGTCCTCGGCGTGCAACACGCGGAAGGCGGCCTTGGCGAGCGGCTTGGCGATGGCCAGCTGGTCCATCTCCTCGTAGTCACCCTGCTGCAGGTCGACGATCTCCCGCTCGCTCGAGCCGCTGATGAGGATCATCGGGAAGCAGTTGGTGGTCGCGTTGGCGAGCGCCGTCAGGCCGTTGAGAAAGCCGGGCGCGGAAACCGTCAGGCAAATGCCCGGCTTCTGCGTGAGAAAACCTGCGATGGCGGCGGCATTGCCGGCATTCTGCTCGTGGCGAAACGAAATCACGCGCAAGCCGGCGGCCTGCGCCTTGCGGGCAAAGTCGGTGATCGGGATACCGGGCAGACCGAAGATCGTGTCGATGCCATTGAGTTTGAGGGCATCGATGATCAGGTGGAAACCATCGGTAACTGCTTGCGCCTCGCCGGCGACTTGGGGTTCTGTCACGGGTCCACCCATGCGGGCCTCCTGGTGGTGGTGGCGTAAAAACGCTTGGACAATGAGTACGTTATGGTAGGGAATCGGTCGCCTGATGAGCCTTGACTGCGGTCAAGGTTTGCGGCTTTAATCTTCCTCCGATTCCGCTTGGCCACGACGCTTGGCCACGAAAGCCAGCCGTCCAGAATGTCCGCCGTCCTGAGCCGTCACCCGCAACGCAATGCGCTGCGCCTCGAGCTGAGGCAGAACCAGATCCTGCGCGGCGTTCCGCAGGCGACCTGGGACGACATCGAACCGCGTCTCGAGATCGCCGAATTCCGCAAGGGTGATCTCCTCGTCAATCAGGGCAGCCGCGAGATGGAGCAGTTCTTTATTCTCGGCGGGATACTGAAGCGGGTCGTGTCCAATCCCGAAGGCAAGGAAATGATCCTCCGCTTTGCCGCCGAAAACGACATGGACACGTCCTATGCGGCGTGGCGGCTCAGGACTCGCGTGCCCTACTCGATCGTCGCGGTCACCAAGGTACGGGTGGCGCGAATGCCGATGCCGCAGTGGGTCGAGTTCATCGAACGCCAGCCGGAGGTGAAAGCGCGCTTCGAGTACGAGGTCATGCGCCTCATGTCCGAGGTCATGGCGCACACGATCACGCTCCACCTGCTCGACGCTCCCGGTCGTCTGGCGCGCTTCAAGCGCAAGCACGAGGACCTCACCGGGCGAATTCCGAACAAGGAACTCGCCTCCTACTTGAATCTCACGCCGGAGACGCTCTCGCGACTCAAACAGCGTCGGCGGCAGTCCGAAAAGTAACTCCGTCTACCGCCGTGGCCGGCGGATGGTGCGCAAATCCGCATGAACTGCGGTGACGCCCTCGACGCTCGTCGCCACTTTCACCGCAGCGCTGCGCTCCTGGTCCGTGTCGACCATGCCCTTGAGGGCGATCTTGCCGGCGTCCGCCGCCACGGTCACCCGCACGTCCTCGGTTGCGGGATCGGCCAGGAAAGCAGCCCGCACGTGCGCTTCGAGCGCGATGTTGTCCAGCTTGGCGCGCGATTCCGGCGTCTCCTGAAACTCGGGCCGCCGGGTTAGTGCGACCACCTGCTCGACGCAGGACTCGATCGTCACCCGCTCGGTATTGAGCGTCAGGTCGTAGAGGAGTGGATCGCCCCAGCGCACGTGGAAACGCCCCTGCATCGCCGCGGCGTGGGCCTCGTCGCTCTTCGCTATTTCGTCGCGGATGAACTCCTCGTCGTCCGTGTCCAGGCGCAGCATCAGTGAGCGCACGCGCGCCTCGAGCGGCGCGCACACGCGCACGCAGGGAATGTGCGGCACTTCGCGCAGGAGCAGCGTGGAGCCCCAGCCCCGGACGAGCACATCGCCCTTCCGGGCTATCGCCAGCACTTCCTCGGCAGTGTAGACCGCGATCTCGCTCTGGTTGGTGGCGAGCCGCTCGAGCATGCTCGCCTTGCCCTCACGCAATCGCTGCAGGAGGCTCTTCTTGACGTGCATCTTGTCGGCCACGCGATCGACGATCTCGTGGCCGACCGATGCGATATTGAGCGCCTTTGCAAGGCCCACCGCGACCTCCGAGCCGCGCGTCCCGACCTCCATCGTCATCGCGATCACCGGCATGTCAGCCTCCGCACTTCATCCTCCGCACTTCACCCTTTTCTGACGCGCTTGATCAAGGTGGACACGACTGGCCAGAAGAGCAGCACCAGCGCAAGCGTGGTCAGTCCGCCGACCAGTGCGTTCGAGAAGAGAATCGACATGTCCCCCTGCGACATCAGCATTGACTGCCGGAACGAATCCTCTGCGCGGTCGCCCAGCACCAGCGCGAGCACGAGCGGCGCGAGCGGGTAGTCGAGCTTCCGCAGCACGTACCCGGCCACGCCGAACACCAGCATCAGGTACACGTCCGACATGGAAGTGTGCACCGTGTATGCGCCGATCGCGCAGATCACCAGGATAACGGGCGCGATGATGGAGAACGGAATGCGCAGGATTGCGGCAAAGAGCGGCACGCAGGTCAGCACGACGATCAGTCCGGCGATGTTGCCGAGATACATGCTGGCGATCAGGCCCCACACGAAATCCTTCTGCTCCACGAAGAGCAGCGGACCGGGCTGCAGGCCCCAGATCAATAGCCCGCCGAGCAGGACCGCTGCGGTGGGAGAACCGGGAACGCCCAGCGTCATCATCGGCAGCAGCGCGCTCGTTCCTGCCGCGTGCGCCGCCGTCTCCGGCGCGACGACGCCCTCGATCACTCCTGTGCCGAACTTGTCGCCGTCCTTGGAGAAGCGCTTGGCGACGCCATAACTCATGAACGACGCGGGCGTCGCACCGCCCGGAACGATGCCCATGAAACAGCCCACCGCCGCGCTGCGGAGCGAGGTCATCCAGTACCGCGGCAGCTCCTTCCACGTATCGAGCACGACGCGCGCGTTCATCTTGGCGCGCGTGCCCTTGAAGTTCAGTCCCTCCTCGAGCGTGAGCAGGATCTCCCCGATGCCGAAGAGTCCGATCACCGCGATGAGGAAGTCGAAGCCCTTGAGCAGATCCGTGAACCCGAACGTCAGTCGAAGCTGCCCGGTTACCGTGTCCAGACCCACGGCGGCGAGAGCGAACCCGACCATCATCGACACGATGGTCTTGACGGCCTGGCCCTTGCTCATCCCGACGAATGCGCAGAACGTCAGCAGGTACACGGAGAAGTATTCGGGAGGTCCGAACTGCAGGGCGAAGTTGGCCATCGCCGGGGCGAGAAACGTGATCAGCACGACCGCCACGAACGCGCCGACGAACGACGACGTGAACGCCGAGGTCAGCGCTTCACCTGCACGGCCCTTCTGCGCGAGCGGATACCCGTCGAACGTCGTGGCGACCGACCACGGCTCGCCGGGAATGTTGAACAGGATCGAAGTGATTGCCCCGCCGAAGAGCGCCCCCCAGTAGATGCACGAAAGCAGGATGATCGCCGAGGTGGTGCCGCCGGGCGTCTGCGCCATCGTGAACGTGAGCGGCAGCAGGATCGCAACCCCGTTTGCACCGCCCAATCCCGGCAGGACGCCGATGATCACGCCGAGAAGCACCCCGACGAACATCAGGAGCAGGTTGAACGGGGACAGCGCGACGCTGAAGCCGTGAAAAAGTGATACGAGCTCTTCCAACGCCTTGCCTCCCCGGCCTAGCGAATCACTGTATGTTTATGGATTCCGCGCCCGCATCCGACACTGCGTGCGTCGTCTCAATCCAGGCCGAGCAGTACTTCCAGCGGCCCCTTTGAAGGTGCACGAACCGAAAGGGCCACGCACCGCACACGCAACGATATTTGCATGAGTCGTCTCAGTCCAGGCCGAGCAGTACTTCCAGCGGCCCCTTCGGTAGGGGCACATTGAACCAGACCTCGAACAGCATGAAGAACGCAACGCTCACGCCCACCGCGATCGGCACGGTCTTGGCCCACGAATACTTCCCGAGCCAGAGCATGAAGAACGCGATGAAGATCGTCGAGGCGACGTAAATCCCGATGAACGCGATCAGCACGACGTAGACGATCGACGGGACCAGCATCTTCAGCACCAGCGTGAGCTGACCCCGCGAAACGAACGAATCGTCTGCCTTCGCTTTCGCCCAGAGGGCGCGCACGAATATCCACGCGGACGAGAAGCAGATGATCAGGCCGATGTAGAACGGAAAGTAGCCCGCCTGCGGTCCCTCGGCACCCCAGGACGCGCCGATCCGATGCGAATCCCAAGCGACGACCGCGCCGAAAACGAAGAACAGAACCGCGACCGCCAGTTCGACGGTCCGGACCGAAACGGCCGACCGGTCGCTGGAATGCTCCGACATTTTTGACCTCCGCCGGCCGCGGCGCGGGAGGCCGAGGGCGATTCCGCCCCCGCCTCACCGGCCTGGCAGGACCTATGGGACTTTCGAGCCCGGCTGCTACTTCTTGGCGAGGAACCCGGCTGCCTTCATGAGTTCCATGTGCCGCTGCTCTTCCTTGGCCACCCAGTCCTTGTACTTGGCGCCGGACATGGTGGTCTGGTTGAACGCACCCTTCTCCATGAACGACTTCCACTCGGGCGTTTCACGCACCTTGGCCAGGAGATCGACGTAGAACTTGACCTGATCCTCGGTCACGCCGCCCGCCATGAAGATGCCGCGCAGCATGAGGTAGTCGACATCCAGGCCGACCTCCTTGCAGGTCGGGATGTCGTGCCAGGACATCGTGTCGGTGATCTTGTCCTTGTAGATCAGGCGCTCCGTATCAAAGACGCAAAGCGGCCGCACTTTTCCGCCGCGCCAGTTCGCCACCGCCTCGATGGGGTTGTTGACCGTCGAGTCCACGTGCTTGCCGACGAGCTGGGTGTTCACCGCGCCACCGCCCTTGAACGGAATGTAGGTGAACTTGTCGCCGGTCTGCTTCTCGAGGGCGACGGTGATGATCTGGTCCTCCTGCTTCGAGCCGGTGCCGCCCATCTTGCACTTGCCGGGTCCCATCTTCTTGCACGCCTCGACGTATTCGGTGGGCGTCTTGTACGGGGACTCGGCGTTCACCCACAGGACGAACTGATCGAGCGCCATCATCGAGACCGGCGTCAGGTCCTTCCAGTTGAAGGGGACACCCGTCGCCATCGGCGTGGTGAACAGGTTCGACAGCGTGATGATGATCTTGTGCGGATCGCCACTGGCGCCCTTGACTTCGAGGAAGCCTTCGGCGCCTGCACCACCGCCCTTGTTGATGACCACCATGGGCTGGTCGATCAGCTTGTACTTCTTGACGATGCCGTCGATGAGACGCGCCATCTGGTCGGCGCCGCCTCCGGTGCCGGCCGGCACGATGAACTCGACGGTCTTGGTCGGCTGCCACGCGAGGGCGGTAGCCCCGGTGAGCGCAAGAGCCAGCGCGCCAACCGACAGTGCGGTCGCGCGCACGAAGTTTCCAACATTGCTCGACATGATTCTCCTCCTTTTGGTGATGAGCCGATACCCGCTTGGCGGCCGAGGCCGCCCTGCGGACGCGGGGTACAAGTATGCAACAATCTGCGTTGCTGTCACGCTTAGCCCACCGTACGCTATTCTGGGCCGTTTCGGCGGTCATCGCCGTTGACCAAAATCAACAATCCGGATTCGTGACCCGACCATGGATCGGTGATCCCCCCGCAGGCCGCTGACCCGCGCTGCCACGCGGTAGGGCGAAGCTAAGCGTCATTTCACGAGCAGGACCGGGATGCTGACGAGAGCCAGCACTTTCGTCGCCACCGACCCGAGCAGCAGCCCGCCGACGGATCCCAGGCCGCGCGTACCCATGACGATCTGATCGCAATCCTGCTGGCGGGCGTACTGGGCAATGATCTCGGCAGGTACGCCGACTCCTATGTGGAACGTGTACCGAATCTGGGCGGCGTCCAGGCGCGTGCGCGCCGACTCGAGGGCCTTGAGGCCCGCTTCCTGGTGGTACTTCTGGATCTCGTCGCCCGCGATGGCTGATACCGCCCGGCCGTAAGGCATGTGATGGTGCACCGTGAGCAGATGAATCTCGATCGGCTCCCGATACCACTCTGCGGACTTGATCAGGAAATCGACGCCTCGGTCGGAATACTCCGACCCGTCGACCGGAACCAGCATCTTGGGCATCGCGTTCCTTCCCCGTTATCTATCGGCGCACCGCTAGCGGTGCGCCTTGGTGCGTTCGTCGTGTGGCGCGAGGTCCACGAGCTCGCGCTCAGCGGCTTCGGCATGTTCCGCGCGCCGCGCGAGCTGACGCCCCACGACGACGACGCCGAGCGCGCCAAGAGCAGGCGCCCCGTAATGCAGCCAGGCCGCGTTCGCGTTCACCCAGGCGCCGACGGCAGGGTCGCTGACCGCCATTTCGCCCGCCACCCACCCCAGCAGACCGGCGCCGACCGTCACGATGACTGGGAAGCGATCCATCACCTTGAGGAGCAGGGTCGAGCCGAAAATGACCAGCGGTATCGACAGCGCAAGGCCGATGATCAGGAGCGTCAGACTTCCTTTAGCGGCTGCCGCCACTGCGATGACATTGTCGAGGCTCATCACGAGGTCCGCAATCAGGATGGTTCTGATCGCCGCCCCCAGGCTGCCACTCGCCGAAACGTGCTCGCCGTCGTCGCCTTCCGGGAGCAGCAGCTGCACCGCGATCCAGAGCAGCAGCGCGGCCCCGACCAGCTTCAGGTAAGCCACCTTAAGGATCTCGACCGCGACGATCGTGAGCACGATCCGCATCACCACGGCGGCGCCGCTGCCCCAGAACACCGCCTTCTGCTGCTGGTGCGCCGGCAGCGATCGGGCCGCAAGCGCGATCACCACCGCGTTGTCGCCCGACAGCACGATGTTGACGAGGATGATCTGGCCGAGACCGATCCAGAACTGCTGGTCGGCTAGATGCTCGAGCATGTTCCGGGTCTAGAAGAGTCCGACGACCTTGCCGTCGACGAGATCGATCTTCTCCGCGGCCGGAACCTTCGGCAACCCCGGCATCGTCATGATGTCGCCGCAGACCATCACGATGAACTCCGCGCCCGCGGCGAGCCGCACCTCGCGAACGTTGATCGAGTGCCCTTCCGGGGCGCCGCGCAGCTGGGTATCGGTCGAGAACGAATACTGCGTCTTGGCCACGCAGACCGGGTAGTGCCCATAACCCTCGTCCTGGAGCTTCTTGATCTGCGCCCTGACTTTGCTGTCGGCGGTGACTTCCGACGCGCGATATACCTTTTTCGCGATCTTGTTCACCTTGTCCCACAGCGAATCGTCGTCTTCGTAGACGTACTGCACGGTGGACGCTCCGTCGCACAGCTCCACGACTTTGCGCGCGAGCTCGGCCGCCCCCTTGCCGCCATCGGCCCAGTGCGACGCGAGCACGACCGGCGCGCCGAGTTTGCCCATGCGCGTCTTGAGCAGCTCGACCTCGGCGGGCGTGTCGCTCGTGAACTGGTTGATCGACACTACGCACCGGATGCCGTAGTTCGTCTGAACGTTCTCGACGTGACGCTCGAGGTTGACGATGCCCTTCGCGAGCGCGTCGACATTCTCGGTGGTCAGCGTCTTCACGTCCATGCCGCCGTGGTATTTCAGCGCGCGCACGGTCGCAACGATCACCGCGGCGTTCGGCTTCAGGCCGCTCTTGCGGCACTTGATGTCGACGAATTTCTCGGCCCCGAGATCGGCGCCGAATCCAGCCTCGGTGACGACGTAATCGGCGAGCTTGAGGGCGCTCTGCGTGGCGATCACCGAGTTGCAGCCGTGCGCGATGTTCGCGAACGGCCCGCCATGGATGAACGCAGGATTGTTCTCGAGCGTCTGCACCAGGTTGGGCTGGAGCGCGTCTTTCAGGAGCACCGTCATCGCCCCGTGCGCCTTGAGGTCCTGCGCGCGGACCGGCTTCTGATCGCGCGTGTAGCCGACGACGATGTTGCCCAGGCGTTTCTTGAGGTCCTCCAGCGACGTGGCGAGGCAGAAGATCGCCATCACCTCGGAGGCCACGACGATGTCGAAGCCGTCCTCGCGCGGATACCCGTTGGCGGTCCCGCCGAGCGAAACCACGATGTCGCGAAGCGCACGATCGTTCATGTCGAGCACACGCTTCCACTGGATCCGGCGTGTATCGATGCCGAGCGCGTTGCCGTGGTTGATGTGGTTGTCCAGCATCGCGGCAAGCAGGTTGTTCGCGAGCTGGATGGCGCCGAAATCGCCGGTGAAATGGAGGTTGATGTCCTCCATCGGCACCACCTGTGCATGGCCGCCGCCGGCCGCGCCACCCTTCATTCCGAACACCGGTCCGAGCGAGGGCTCGCGGAGGCAGATCACGGCCTTCTTGCCGATGAAATTCAGCGCGTCGCCGAGGCCGACGGTGGTCGTCGTCTTGCCCTCGCCGGCGGGCGTGGGCGTCATCGCCGTCACCAGGATGAGCTTGGAATTGGGCCGGGTCTTGAGAGAGTCCAGGTACTTCAGCGAAACCTTCGCCTTGTAGTGGCCATAGGGCTCGAGGTGCTCCTCCGAGATCCCGAGTTTCTCCTTTGCGACCTGCGCGATGCGTTGCAGCTTCGCCGCCTGGGCGATCTCGATGTCCGAAGCCATGGTTTCTCTCCTCGATTCTCTCGTCCGCACGGAATGCGGCGCATTTGCCGCCACTATAGGTTGCCGGGGCGCGTGCCCACATTGACGCCCGTCAAGAGCGCCGGCTCGCAGGGGCGCTCACTACTCGCTCAGTACTCGCTCAGTGCTCGCTCAGTACTCGAAGAGCCGGTTCGCCTCCGGGTAGGGCATCGCGTCGCGCTGGAACGACCCATAGGTCCCGGATTGCGCGATCTCCTGTGCGATGCGCCGCGTCAGCGCGAGCGCTGCCCGCGCCGGCCCGGAGCCCTGC
>JBAVOG010000842.1:0-2123 GCA_049691875.1 Burkholderiales bacterium
AGAACGCGCAGGGACCGATCGCGTCGCCGAGCGCGGCGACGATGTGGCCGACGCCGTCGTGCTCGAGCTGTTGCGGCGCCGGACCCTGCAGATGAATGTAGTCGCCCTTCCCGGCACGAAAGGCCTCGACCATCGCATTGCTCGAACCCGCATCGACCGCCCGGATTGCGCCGAAATCGAGCCCCCGCTTGAAGCAGGCGTACCGGAACATCACCATCGGCTGCCCGCCATGATCGACGAGCACTTCACGGCCTTTCAGGCGATCCCACGTGAATTTCGGCTCGGCTTCGCGTCCGACGAGGAAGAAACCGTCCTTCTCGTTCACTTGGGCGAAGTGCAGCGCCGGCGGCGTCTTGCCCTGCTCGAGCGCGGTGATCGCCTGGGAGGGCGCCGATTGCGCAACGTGCACGGTCCCGTCGACGAGTCCTTCGATCGCGGATTTTCCCGGGGGCGAGACCGAATGCTCCGGTTGCAATCCTTCTTTTTCCAGGAATCCGCCCGCGATGGTCGCGATGAGCGGCGAATAGAAGGCCGAGAACCGGGTGAACTGGATGCTGATCCTGTCGCTCAATGTGCCCTCCTCGTATCGGACGTGCATGGGCCGCGGCCCGACGAATGCGAACCGGCTCGGACCGCGAAGGGTAACAGGTCGCGGCATGACGCTCAGCGTGCGGGCACCCGGCGCGAGGCCGCGGCGGGTGTTCGTGTAAGTTCTGCGCCGCTCTGCCGACAGTAGCTTGACCGCCGACCCTGCGCCAGCCGGGCGGCCACCTCGGAGCAAGACGATGGGACACCGGTTCGCAGAAATCGCCTTCACCGACTCGGTGAAGGCCCTGCAGGTTCGACATGGCATGAGAGTCGCGCCGGGCAGGCACGCGGACCGCGCATCGGCGCCGGACCGGCTCGGTCCCCGCGAGGTCGAGTTCATCGACGAACGCGACAGCTTCTACATGGCCACGGTGAGCGAGACGGGCTGGCCGTACCTGCAGCACCGCGGCGGGCCGCCTGGATTCCTGCACGTGCTCGACAGCGGCACGCTGGGGTTCGCCGACTTCCGCGGCAACCGTCAGTACGTGTCGACGGGCAACCTGTCCATGGACGATCGCGTGGCGCTCATTCTGCTGGACTACGCGGGCCGGCGTCGCCTCAAGTTGCTGGGTCACGCCCGTCTCGTTGAAGTTGCCGAGGACGCAGGGCTCGTCGAGCGGCTTCATCCGCCGGGCTATGTGGCACGTGCGGAGCGCGCAGTGCTCATCGCTGTCGAGGCATTCGACTGGAACTGCCCGCAGCACATCACCGTGCGCTACAGCGAGGCGGAAATCGACACCCTCACGACCGCGCTGCGCACGCGCATCGCGGAACTGGAAGCCGAGGTCGCCCGGCTCCGGCCGCAGGCACGGTAATCCGCCGCGGCTCAGCCGCCGGCTGGCGTAAACACCAGGAAGTACTGGTAAGGCAGGAAGTCGTGCTCGGTGGCGAACCGGTATCCGGCGCGCGCGAGCTCGGCCTTCACCGCGTCGGGAGCAATGCGCCCGTGACGCGGCCCGACCGGCGAGTCCGGCCGGAAGTCGATGATCGCGAGGCGCGCGGTCGCGGTCAGCGACGCGCGTAGCTTGCGAAAGTAGCGCTCTCGATCGCCAATGTGATGGTAGGTGTCGACGAGAATGACGAGATCCACCGGCTGCGGCAGTCGGGGATCGTCGGTAGCCGCCAGGTGGGCGACCAGATTCGCAAGCTTCTCCTGCTCGGCACGCGACTTGAGGTGCTGCACCATTCCCGGCGCGACGTCGACCGCGTAGACACGACCCTGCGGGACGGCACGCGCGAGGCGCACCGAAAAATAGCCGGTGCCGGCACCGATGTCGGCGACCATTGCATTCGGCGCCAGCGCCAGCGCGCGAATCACTTCGGCGGGCTTCTGCCACGCATCCCGCGCCGGGTCGTCGAACACCTGGGCCCAGCGCTCCGCATCGTCGAATTGCTGATGCAGCGGCTGCGAACCATGCTGCGCCATCACCGGCATGGCAACCGCGCCCACAAGCAACGCAAGAAAGACCCCGCTTCTCATGCTCTGCGCCCTCTTAGCGGGAAGGAGGGTAACGGGAGGGAACCAGCCGGTTCCC
>JBAVOG010000843.1:0-7779 GCA_049691875.1 Burkholderiales bacterium
GCGCTGTTTCCGGGCATCGCGCTCACCCTGCTGCACATCGTCGCCATTGCGATCATCGGGCACCTGCAGCCCGCGCGCGTGCCGAAGGAGCCGGGCTCGCCCTTCAGCGAGCGGCTCCGCGCGCTCCGCAACCTGTGGAAGATGGCGTTGCTTTTCACGATCGCGGTGGGCGGGATCTACGCGGGCATCATGAGCCCCACCGAGGCGGCCGCGGTGAGCGCTTTCGCGGCGATCGTCATCGCGTTCGCCACCTGCGACTTCGGGTGGCGGGAACTGGGCGCCGCCTTGATGGAAACGGTGTGGACCACGGGCACGCTTTTCTTCATCGCGCTGGCCGCGTTCCTGTTCGGCTATTTCATGGTGCTCACGCAGCTGCCGGTCAGCGTCGCGACCTGGGTGAGGGGACTGGACGTGCCGCCCTGGACGGTCATCCTGATCCTCGTGATGGTGTACGTCGTGCTGGGATGTTTTCTCGACTCCCTCAGCATGATCGTCGTGACGGTGCCCGTGTTCCTGCCGCTCGTGCAGACGCTCGGCTACGACCCGGTGTGGTTCGGGGTGCTGGTGGTCGTGGTGGTCGAGATGGGCCTCATCACGCCCCCGGTCGGGCTGAACATATTCGTGCTGCGCGCCCAGCTCCCCGATGTTCCGCTCGGCACGATGTTCAAGGGGATCGGGCCGTTTCTCGCCGCGGATTTCGCATTGGTCTTTCTGCTTCTGCTCTTCCCGGCGCTGGCGCTGTGGCTGCCGAAAGCACTCAGATTCCTTTAGCGGCAAGCGCTAGTTCGTTCCCCACACCTCGTGCGCGACCTCGACGATCCGCTCGAGCTTGTGCCACTGCTCGTCCGTCGTGAGCTTGTTTCCGTGGTGGGTGCTCGCGAAGCCGCACTGCGGCGAAAGGCACAGGTTCTCCAGCGGAACGTACTTCGCCGCCTCGTAGATGCGCCGCTTGAGGTCGTCCTTGCTCTCCAGAGTGCCGGACTTGGAGGTGACGAGGCCGAGCACGACCTGCTTGCCCTTGGGCAGCAACCGAAGCGGCGCGAAGGTCCCGGCGCGGTCGGTGTCGTATTCCATGAAATACCCGTCCACGTTCGTCGAGAACATCGCCTCGATGACCGCGTCCTGGTAGCCGCCCGCCGCGAACCAGGTGCTGCGGAAGTTGCCCCGGCAAGTGTGCATGGTGACCGTCATGCCGGGGGGCCGCCTGGCGAGTGCGCCGTTGATGGCCTGGGCATATGCGTGGTGCAGCGTCGCGGGGTCGTCGCCGTGGGCCCGGAAGTTCTCGCGCACCTTGTCGTCGCAGAGGTAAGAGAAGCTCACGTCGTCGAGCTGCAGATAAGTGCAGCCCGCCGCTGCGATGTGGCCGATTGCTTCGCGGTACGCGTTCGCCGCGTCGACCCAGAACTCCGCGAGATCGGGATACGCTTCGCGCGAGATGGCGTTCCGCCCGCCGCGGAAGTGCAGCGTGGCCGGCGCCGGGATGCAGAGTTTCGGGGTCTTCTTGACGACCGATTTCAGGAAATTGAAATCCTCGACCATGATCGGCGTCGTACAGCGCACCTTGCCGGTGACGCTCGCCATCGGCGGCACGTCCTCCGCCTGGAACGTCATCCCCTCGACTTTCGCGAGGGTGACGCCCTCGAACTGCTTCACGAAATCGAGGTGCCAGTAGTCGCGGCGGAACTCTCCATCGGTGATGCCCTGGAGGCCGATCGCTTCCTGTTTCGCGACTGCTTCGCGGATCGCACCGTCTTCGACAGAACGCAGCTCGGCGGGCGGCAGCTTGCCTGCTTTCGCCTTGGCACGCGCCTCCTGCAACGCGGGCGGACGCAACAGGCTGCCGACATGGTCGGCGCGGTACGGAGGTTTGTCGGACATGATGGCGCTCTCCTCCGGATGATGATTCAGGTTTGCAGTGCTTTCTCGTGCACCCACGCGGCGTGCTGCGGCGCACGCTTGGTGCGGCTCCACTCGTCGAGCATCGCCTCGCGCACGTCGCCGAGCCGCTTGGTCAGCTCGGCGTTCATCGTGTCGACCGTCAGCTCCAGGCGATGCCCGTTCGGGTCGAAGAAATAGATCGACTTGCAGAAGACGTGATCGGTCGGCCCGATCACCTCGACACCGTACGACTTGAGCTTCGCCTTGTACACGAGGAGTGTCTCCTCGTCCGCCACGCGCAGCGCGAGATGCTGAACCCATGTCGGGGTATTCTCGTCGCGCCCCATCGGCGGCGACTCCGGCACCTCGAAGAACGCGACATAGCTTCCGTCGTCCATCCGGAAGAACACGTGCATGTAGGGGGAATGCTCGCCGGTGCTCGGCACCCGGTCCTCGGCGACCGCCATCGCATACTCGAGACCCAGGATGCGCGTGTAGAAATCCGCGGTCTCGCGAGCGTCCTTGCACCGATAGGCGACGTGATGCAGCGACTTGATGTCCATGACCGTTTCCCCCTTTGCCTGCAACGCACCGGTGCGGGAATCTGCCCGGCACATCGACAACGACAATGCGGGCGCCGTCGCGGTGTGGCCCCTCCCAAGGCGCGCGGCCATTTTAGAACTTATCTCGATATCCCGCCGCGCGGAGGCGCGCACGGACTACGATTCGTCAGGCATCTGGCCGATCTCGTGCAGTTTCTGCGCGAGCTTCAGCTCGTCCAGCGACGCGAAAGGCAGACTGGTGAAGATCTTGATGCGATTTTCGAGCGCCTTGAACGCCTGCCTGAAGGCGAGCATGCGGGTCGCCTCGTCACCTTCGGCCTCGGCAGGGTCGGGCACGCCCCAGTGCGCGCTCATCGGCTGGCCCGGCCACAGCGGGCACTGCTCGGCGGCCGCACGATCGCAGACCGTGAAGACGAAGTCCATCCGCGGCGCACCCGGCCTGGTGAACTCCTCCCAATCCTTGCTGCGCAGCCCCTCGATCGGGAATCGATGCAGCTTCAGGACCTCGAGCGTCAGTGGATGCACCTCGCCGCGTGGGTGGCTCCCCGCGCTGTACCCCTTGAATCGCCCCATCCCGAGGTAGGTCGTGATCACCTCGCCGAAGATGCTGCGCGCGGAGTTACCGGTGCACAGGAACAGCACGTTGTAGGTTTTCTGCTCGACCATCGCGACCCTCTCCGTTGCGAATCGTGCGCGCGCCGAACTCGCCCGCACATTTTTCCTGCAGCAGCGCCGGCCGCAGCGTCCGCGGCACGTGCTCGTACGTTTCCAGGATTATCGAAATGATCCACGCAAAATATGACAATTCGGTTACGGCGGGACCGCCGCGCCCGATTCGTTCGGGAATCGGCGTGTCGCGCAGGATGCGCCGCCCGAATCATCCGAGCGGAAGCCGCAGGCTAGAAGCCGTTCAGGATGGTCCCTTGGAGCAGCAGGGCACACTCCGGGTTTTTCTCGTGCAGCTCGAACAGCGCACGTTCGATCTCGGACCGGTCGTGCATTCTGCCGTCGAGAGGGAAGCGCCGCGCGAGCCTTTCCAGGCACATCTGTCGTTCCGAGGTGCACGACGCCTGAAGGGCTCCAGTCAGGAGCTCGTGCTCCTGGGTGGCACCGACTCCCGAGGCCGTGGCGAGCGCCACCCCCACCAGGGTTGCGGTGAAAGCTGCCGGTTTCACATGATCCTCCGTTGCTGAAAGGTCGTCCGCACGGGTCGGTGCCGACGCATGACCGCAAGGTACGCCCCGCAGCAGGCCGGGTCTGCCTCCCAGCGCACCAGAACGCTGTGAGATCTTCACGCCTGTCTGGCGCGCTGGGATATCATGGCGGCGAACCATACCCCCAGACCATGCTCTCCACGGTCGAGTCGCTGCAGGCGGTTGCGCTCTTCTCCGGGCTTTCGAAGCAGGAGGTCGCCACGCTTGCCGAAGCGGCGATCGTGCGCACCTACCCGAAGAACACGATCGTTGTCACCGAAGGGGAACGCAGCGATTCGCTCTACGTCCTGCTCTCCGGACGCGTGAAGGTCCTGGTCAGCGACGAGAACGGCAAGGACCTCGTGCTCAACATCCAGAGTCCTGGCGAGTATTTCGGCGAGCTCGCGCTCGATGAGGGACCGCGGTCGGCGTCAGTGGTGACGATGGAAACTTGCCGGATGGCGGTGATCGCGAACGACGTGCTCCGGAACTTTCTCGCAGGCCATCCCGAGGCGGCCCTGCACCTCATACGGGGGCTCATCGGCCGCGTGCGCCATATGACCGAAACCCTCAAGGACCTCGCGCAGCTGGACGTTTACGGACGGGTTGCGAAGCTTCTCCTCGGGCTCGCCAAGGACGTCGACGGGCGACTCATCATCGACCAGCGCTTCACGCAGCAGGATATTGCCGATCGCGTGAGCGCATCGCGCGAGATGGTCAGCCGCATCCTCAAGGATCTGAACACCGGCGGCTACATCACCTACGACAATGGAAGAATCGTCGTTCAACGCCGCCCGCCTCGCGCGTGGTAGCCGCTCGGGCGCGTCCCCGAGTCGATCTACCCCGGCCCCTGAATGCACTGCGCCCGCAACGGTGCCGGTGCGGGCGCAGTGCAGAAGGGATGGACGCTGAGCCGGTTGTTCTTGACGCGCTCCCGGGTGAGACGTCCAGTCTCCGCGACGCTTGATTAGTTCGAGGACACGCCGCTGGTGCCGGCGTACCAGAACGAATCGGTGGTGGCCGCGTCGTTGATCCCCGTCGCGTCCGGCTGGACGTTGAACGTGATCTCGGCGCCGCCCACTTCGGGCATGAGGTACAGCGGATCCGCGTCGGCCAGGGCAAACGGAGCGGCACCGGCAAGCGCGACACCAGCGATCAGACCATAGAGCTTTTTCATTTCGATACTCCTTTCAAGTGAGTGTGGTTGAGATATCAGCGTCTGTTTCCGGAACCATTCCAGCGCAGTGCTGATGGAACGTATCCTCGCGCTTCCTGAGGCGGAGTTCAGTGATGGGGTGCGACGGAAATCTGTGATCCATGCACCTCCCGGTCGGCGGACGCACCAGCCAAGCGAGCAATAGTTCACGGCTCCGTCGGGACACGCGCCACGCGCGCACGAGCGCCCATGTCGGCAGGCTCAGGAAGAGGAAATGCAATTGAAAAGGGCCGGCATAGCCGGCCCTTTTTCTTCCGGCGCGCTACGGCGCCGTCAGTTGGAGATCGAAAGGTGATCGATGCCTTGCGTGATGTCGCGGTTCTTCGCCTCGGTGGAGTGAAGCTTGATCATGAGCCGCAGATCGTTGACGCTGTCGGCGTTTCGCAGCGCGTCCTCGTAGGTGATGATGCCGGTATCGTAAAGCTCGAAAAGATGCTGATCGAAGGTCTGCATGCCGAGCTCGCGCGAGCGCTTCATGATCTCCTTGATCTCGTGCACCTCGCCCTTGAAGATCAGGTCGGAGATCAACGGTGAGTTGAGCATGACCTCGATCACCGCGATCCGGCCCTTGCCCTCCTTGCGCGCCACGAGCCGCTGCGAGACCATGCCGCGCAGGTTGAGCGAGAGGTCCATCAGGAGCTGCGGGCGGCGCTCCTCGGGGAAGAAGTTGATGATCCGGTCGAGCGCCTGGTTCGCGCTGTTCGCGTGCAGGGTCGCCATGCAAAGGTGGCCCGTTTCGGCGAATGCGATGCCGTAATCCATCGTCTCGCGATCGCGTATCTCGCCCATCAGGATGACGTCCGGCGCCTGCCGCAGGGTGTTCTTGAGCGCCACCTCCCAGGACTCGGTGTCCACGCCGATCTCGCGCTGGGTGATGATGCAGTTCACGTGCGGATGCACGTACTCGACCGGGTCCTCGATCGTGATGATGTGACCGTAGGAATTCTGGTTCCGGTGACCGACCATCGCGGCGAGCGAGGTGGACTTGCCCGAGCCGGTCGCGCCAACCATGATCACCAGCCCGCGCTTGGTCATCGCGACCTCCCGCAGCACCGGCGGCAGGCCGAGCTCCTCGAAGGTCGGGATCTTGGCGTTGATGGTCCGCAGCACCATGCCGATCGAGCCCATCTGCACGAAAGCGTTGACCCGGAACCGGCCGATGCCGGCCGGGCTGATCGCGAAATTGCATTCCTTGCTCGATTCGAACTCGGCGGCCTGCCGGTCGTTCATCACCGAGCGCACGAGATCCTGGGTGTGCTGCGGCGTGAGGGGCTGCTGCGACACCGGCGTCACCTTGCCGTCGACCTTGATGGCGGGTGGAAATCCGACCGTGATGAACAGGTCGGACGCCTTCTTGTTGACCATCAGCCGCAGAAGGTCGCTGATGAATTTGGATGCCTGGTCTCGTTCCATGGTCTACCTCGTTCCAGGGACGCGCAACGCGCCCATTATGCGCCTCGTCCGGCCGTTCGGGATCCCCGCCGCAGGGGCGGACTGGGCCCTGCCGGTCAGCCGATGAACGCGTCCTTGTTCTGCGCCCGCGCGCGGGCTTCGGCGACGTTCACCACGCCGCGCTTGACCAGTTCCGTGAGGTTCTGGTCGAGCGTCTGCATGCCGAGCTGCTGGCCGGTCTGGATCGCCGAGTACATCTGCGCGATCTTGTTCTCGCGGATCAGGTTGCGGATGGCAGGCGTGCCGATCATGATCTCGTGCGCTGCAACGCGCCCCTCGCCGTCCTTCGTCTTCATCAGCGTCTGCGCGATCACCGCGCGCAGCGACTCGGAGAGCATCGCGCGAACCATCTCCTTTTCCGCCGCCGGGAACACGTCGACGATCCGGTCGATCGTCTTTGCAGCGGAGCTGGTGTGCAGGGTGCCGAACACCAGGTGACCGGTTTCCGCGCCGGTCAGCGCCAGGCGGATGGTCTCGAGATCGCGCATCTCGCCGACCAGGATGACGTCCGGGTCCTCCCGCAACGCGCTGCGCAGCGCATTGGAAAACGAAAGCGTGTGCGGTCCGACCTCGCGCTGATTGATCAGGCACTTCTTGCTCTCGTGCACGAATTCGATCGGATCCTCGATCGTGAGGATGTGGCCGTGCTCGTTCTCGTTGATGTCGTTGACCATCGCCGCGAGCGTCGTCGATTTGCCGGAGCCCGTCGGGCCGGTCACGAGCACGATGCCGCGCGGCTGTTTGGCGATCTCGGCGAAGATCTTCGGCGCATTGAGCTCCTCGAGCGTCAGCACCTTCGAGGGAATGGTCCGCATCACCGCGGCCGCGCCGCGGTTCTGGTTGAATGCGTTCACGCGGAAGCGCGCGAGCCCCGGCACCGCGAACGAGAAGTCGCACTCGAGATTCTCTTCGTAGGCCTTGCGCTGCGCGTCGTTCATGATGTCGTACACCATCGCGTGCACGTCCTTGTGCTCCATCGGCGGCAGATTGATCCGCCGCACGTCCCCGTGCACGCGGATCATCGGCGGCAGGCCGGATGAGAGATGCAGGTCGGACGCTTTGTTCTTGACGACGAAGGCGAGCAGCTCGGTGATGTCCATATAATTCGTCCCTGGTTGTGCGGCGGGGTCGCGCCGGAATGCCGATCGGTGCCCGGTCCCGGTTTCGAACCGAAAAATCTCTGTAATTCAGTCGGTTCCCGTGCGAACCTGAGAATTATGAACACAATCGCAGCGAACCTACAAGGCGTAAATTCCCGGATCGAGCGGAGTGCGCGCTCCGCGGGGCGGGACCCTCGTGAAATAGTTCTCGTCGCAGTCTCCAAGACATTCGGGCCGGACGCCGTTCGTGCCGCCTGCGCGGCAGGCCAGCGCGATTTCGGGGAGAGCTACGCGCAGGAGGCGCTGGCGAAGATCGCCGCGCTGGCCGACCTGGATCTCACGTGGCACTTCATCGGGCCCGTTCAGAGCAACAAGAC
>JBAVOG010000844.1:0-10837 GCA_049691875.1 Burkholderiales bacterium
GCCGTCGACGGCCGTGCCGCCGCGACGGCTGCCGCGGGTCACGGTCGTCCTGCACCCGTCGCTGCAGCGGCCGGCGAACACGAAAGAAGCGGCGGAGACGTCGACCCGTTCGGTGCTCGTCGCGATCACGCTGCACACAGCACGCGTGCGCCGCGAGGTCGTGGCCGGGAAGGCGTCGTACGTCGAAGCGCGTAGCGCGATGACTCTGGTCGCCGGTCGCGACGAAACCTGGATGGAGGTTGAAGGCAAGCGGCAGGTGCTCAAAACCGGCACGCAGATCCCGCTCCACGCCGTGAAGCGCATTCGGATCCGATCGAAGCGCACCTACGACTCGATCGACGTGGAGCGGGCCTATGTCGTGCAGCCGCTGTCCGTCGGGCTGCCCCGCGTGCCCGGATGGCTGCGTCGTGGAATAGAGGCGCTGGCCGATGCAGGGAGGATCCTGATCGACGACCGCCAGATCGCCGACGGCTCGATGCTGATCCCCGCTGCGGATTTCGCACAGGCGGTCGAGATTCTGGAGGCGAAACTCGGTGGCGACCCGCGTTCGGATCGCCTCGCCGCGAGCCGGCTGTCGGACATGGCGAAGTTCAAGCGGGCGGTGCGCATTCTCGAGAGCATCCTGGACAGGCCGACGGTCAGCGGATTCGATGCCGCGCCGGGACGCCTCTGTGCCGGATGATCGAGTGTCCGGGTCCTCGAACCCGCAAGCGGGCGCCCCTGAATCGATGTTGAGCGTTGGCTTTGGGGATCAAGCGGAACGACCGCTTCGCGCCGCGTCTCACTTCCGCTTTGGGTCGAGGCTGTGTGGAAACGCGGCCAATGCGAGGCGGCGCGGGGATTCGCGGGCATGCAATCTGGGAGGCGGCGCGTCGCGCGCGGTCAAGTGGGAGATGCAAACGGGCGAGGAACTACTCATTGCCTTGCGGAAGAGTCTTGACCACCGGCTACACCAGTTACGAACCCGGGCGGTTACTAGAAGCGAAGCCCGAGCCGATCGAGAGTTGTCGCTGACTCCCTGCCTCTCGATCAACAGCGTCGCACTTGTAGTTGTTGGGGAGCAAATGATGCTCTCACTAAAGTCCCGCTCACGGGACGCATATATGGAGGCATAAAATGAAACGCCGTTTTATTCAGAGGACGCTCGTCGCAGCGCTGGCCGCTGCGGGGATTGGAGTTGCATTCGCCGATGGCCATGATTCGCATCATCACGCCAACCAGGCGTTGATTGACGCGAGAACGAAGATCTTCGGCATCGAAAACGTCGATGCCAAAACGGGCGCGCTGCCAAAGGATAAAGTGGTCTTCTCGTGGCTGGGCCACAACGGCGGCGCAGTCTCGCTGCGGGGTCGCGTCATCATGCTCGATACCTACGTTCGCCGTCTCGAAGTCACACCTGGCCGAACGCCCTTCGTGATCAAGGACCTCGTCGACATGAAGCCGGAGGCACTTTTCATCGGGCACGGTCACAGTGACCACGCTGACAATGCAGCCTTCATCGCAGCAAAAACCGGCGCGACCATTTACATGTCGCCGGAGGCTTGCGAAACGGCGCAGACTGCGCTGAACCGCATGAAGAACGATCCGTTCATGCAGGCTGATCCGGACTTTGCAATTGCTCCAAAAGCCACCATCAGGTGCGTACCGGTGACAACGGCGGGTTCCGTGCCTGGGACGGAAGTCGTCCGACTCAGGCAGTTCGAGCCGCTAGTCTGCATCAACGCCTTCCGGGCTTTACATTCTGTCGCGGTTCCGGTGGACCCCGATTGGGGTCCGATTTACGTCGTCGACACGCCGGATCCGCGCGATGAAGAGTTGTTCCCGACGGGCGTGCCGCTGACACCGAGCAATCCGCGCCAGCCCGGGCAGCAGGACCTTCGTCAAGGTGCAGGTCCCGGCGGGCCGGATCAGATCGACTATCAATTTGTCGTGCGGGCAGGCACCAACTTCTCGCTCTTTTTCAACGCCTCGGTTGGTGCGATGAAGGAAGGCATTGGTAGCAATTGGCCCAACGGAACCCCTGCGGACGGGGAGCGCTTGTTGAATCTGATCCGCAGACTTCCTCCCACTGACCTCGCCTTCTCCACGCTTTCATCGGGCAACACCGATGAGAACGGCTGGCGTGATCACGTCTATTGGGCACAGGCGCTCCAGGCGAAGATCATGACGACCGGACACGCGCCGGTCGGCGCAGCGTTGCAGTACTACTCGGGTTTCTTGCAGCAACTGGCGCTGATGGAGGAACCGCGCAATGCGTGGCCCGGTTTCCCGAAAGAGCAGTGGCCAAGCGTTCGCAACCATACCGATCCGACCGACATCCTGAAGCCGCAGGTGTACGAAATCGACAATCCGGCGTGGGCCGACCCGAAGAAAGAGAACAAGCGCGCAATGCGGGAGTTCTGCAGCTGACATGTTTCGCGATGCCCGGCCACCTAGGCCGGGCGCGCGGCCCGCGACGGTATCGCTAATCGTTTTGTTGTTGCGTTGGGCGGATTCCAATAGCGTCTGCTTTCGGCGGCGGTGACGGTCCCTTCCGGGTCGATAGCACCCTCGAACGGCCGCTCTAGGGGACGTTGCCGTACCGCTGCTCTTGGCCGACTCCTGCCGGTGGCGTTGCCGGTTTGCAGACGTTCGCGCCAACATCCGCTTGCGGGATCGGCGACAGGCTGTAGTCGACCCGTCGCGGACCTTCAAGTTTCTCGAAAGCGGACAGTCAGCTCGCCAAAAAGCGATCGCTCAAGCCGCGAACGCCCTCCTCAGCAGCGCCACACCAATGCGCAACTTCTTCGCAGTAGTCATCGATGTAGGCCAGATGCTAAACGGGGTTCTTGGCGTCGAATCAGCTCGGCTTCCGCAGTTGCTGCCGCGCAGCAACGCGGTCACGCGGCAACCTCCTAGTCTGTACGGACTACTTGTCTGATATACCGATTGCGCTCAAATTGGGGGCAGTCGGCAGCAGCGTCGCGCACGAAGAACAACAACACGCAATCTCCATGGAGGAACATGTCATGAGTTTCACAACTCAGTTTTTCAACACCCCAAAATCGCACGCGAGCACGAATCGTCTCTCATTAGCTAGCTCAAGAAGGCGTCGATGTTTCCTTAGCGCTACCGCGGCGGCACTTTTCGTTCTGGCTAGTCTCCCGATTGGCCCGGCCGCCTTCGCCGATCATGATCGCGACCACGGCCACGGCCGGGACCGGAACTGGGTCGCTAGCTGGGGCGCCAGTCCCTCGGATCCAGCGCCCCCGCTCTCTGACCAGACGGTGCGTGAGCACGTTCGCCTGAGCCTCGGCGGCGATTCGATCCGCATCCGCCTCTCCAACCGCTTCGGGACCCAGTCGCTGGCTGTGGGCGCGGTGCATGTCGCACTCCAGGATAGCGGCGCCGCCGTCGTCGCCGGGACAGACAGAGAGGTCACTTTCCACGGCTCGGCGTCGGTGACCATTCCCCCGGGCGCACTGGTGGTGAGCGACCCGGTGGACATGTCGATCGAATCCCTCCAGGAGCTTGCGGTCAGTCTCTACTTGCCAGGAGACACCGGCCCCCTCACGATCCATTCCCTGGGCGTGCAAACGGCCTACATCTCGGCCCCTGGCAGCGGCGACTTAACCGCCAGTACGGTGCTGCCCTTCTCTTCCACCTCGCTGTCGCGCTACCTCCTCTCAGACGTCGAGGTGGAGTCTCGCCGAAACGCCAATGCGGTGGTGACCTTCGGCGACTCGATCACCGATGGGTATTGTTCGACCGTTGACGCCAACCATCGCTGGCCTGACTTCCTGGCCGAACGCCTTAACGCCGGCCGGGGCTTTGCGGTGACCGTGGCAGACCAGGGAATCAGTGGCAATCGCCTGCTGCACAACGTCGCCGGACCCAATGGCCTCGAGCGCTTCGACCGCGACGTCATCGCCCAGGCGGGCGTTAAGTGGGTCACGGTCCTACTTGGCATCAACGACATCGGGTTCATGGGCGCTGCGTTCCAGCCACCGGGCGAGGGCCCTGTCACCGCCGAGGACATCATCGCCGCGCACCATCAGCTGATTGTGCGGGCGCACGAGGCGGGACTGAAGATCTACGGCGGCACTTTGACGCCCTTCGAGGGTACGACCTTTCCTGGCTACTACACGCCGGACAAGGAGTTGATCCGTGTGAAGGTCAACCACTGGATCCGAACCTCGCGCGAGTACGACGCAGTCATTGACTTCGACAAAGCGGTGCGCGACCCGAATCATCCGGCGCGGTTTCTCCCGACCTACGACTGTGGCGATCATCTCCATCCCAACGATGCCGGGTACCAGGCGATGGCGGAGGCGGTGAAACTCTATCTCTTCAACGACTACTGACATAGTTCTCAGGGCGCGAACGGGCCTGAATGGAACGATTGCGGGGACACTCCGTTCGCATAGGTGACTATTGGGGCTTCGCGCTCCACAATCGCGCCCGCTGAGTGACTGGTTGTGGCCGAGGGTGTGTGGAAACGGGTTCTTGCGTCGGCTGTGGGCGGTCGATGAGGCGGGGACGAGCGTCGCTGCGCGATAGCGTCGCTGGGAGGTGCGTGTCGAACGTGGTGATCGAGCCGTTTTTTGCGAAGTAAAGCGCCTCAAGCGCCAAGCAGCCGCATCGCCTGCAGCGTTTTCGGCATCCCGAGCAGCTTGATCTCCCGCTTCAGGTTGTAGGCCAACACGTACAGGCTCATCTCAGTGCCGACGTGCGCCAGGCCCCGCGTCAGGAAGTGGGTCGAGCCCATCCACTGCTTGAGTGTGCCGAACACATGCTCGATCGTGCGCCGGCGCAGCCTCATCGCCTCGGGCCTGCGATCGAGCCGCCGCTGCATCGCTTCGAGGATCCGCTCATGCTCCCAGCGCGTGATGCGCCGATAGTCGCCGGTCGTGCATTGCGCCTTCAGCGGACAGCGCGGACAGGCCGATGACCAGTACTTGTGGATCGTCAGGCCGTGCTCCACCGTCGTAAAGCGGTGGATCGCGCGCTCACCTGCCGGGCATTGATACTGGTCATCTCGGGCGATATAGATGAAGTCGAGCTTGCTGAAGCGACCTTCGGCCCTGGCATTGGATGTCATCGGCTTGGGCACCAGCGGGGTGATGCCGGCATCCACGGTCGCCTTGATCTCCGGTCCACTGAAGTAGCCGCGGTCGGCGACGGCCTTCATCTTCGTCTTGCCCATCTCCTCCCTGGCGGCGGTGGCCATCTTGCTGAGCTGCGCCCGGTCGTTGCCGACGTTGGTCACCTCGTGGGTGACGATCAGGTGGTGCTTGGTGTCTACCGCCGCCTGCACGTTGTAGCCGACGACGCCCGTGCCTTTGGCCTGGGAGATCATTGAGCGGGCATCCGGATCGGTCTCGGAGATCTGCTCGTCCGGGGCGCTCTTCAGCTGCTCGCGGAGGGTGTCCATCCGGCGCGTCTGTTGCCGCAGGGTCTCGATCTTCTCGCGCAGCCGCTCGGTCTTGGCTTCCACTTCCACCGGCTGGGTGCGGTCGGCGGTCTCCAAGGCGTCCAGGTAGCGCCGGATACTCTCTTCGATCTGTTGCTGGCGGCGATCGACCTTGTTGGGGGTGAAGTTGCGGTCGCGGCTGTTGACCGCCTTGAACTTGCTGCTGTCGATGGCCACGATCGCCTGGGTGAAGAGCTTCAGCTCCCGGCACAGCTGCACAAAGCGGCGGCACACAGCGCGGATGCCCGAGCCGTTGTCCCGGCGGAAGTCCGCGATGGTCTTGAAGTCGGGCGCTAGCCGACCGGTCAGCCACATCAGCTCGACGTTGCGCTGCGCTTCGCGCTCAAGTCGGCGACTGGAGGGGACGCGGTTCAGATAGCCGTAGATGTACAGCTTCAGCAGCACCGCCGGGTGATACGCCGGTCGTCCAGTGACCGCGGGATCGGCGCCGGCGAAGCCAAGTTGCCCGAGGTCGAGCTCTTCGACGAAGGCATCGACGGCGCGCACCGGATTGTCCTCGGCGATGTAGTCGTCAAGACACTCCGGCAACAATGTCGCCTGGCTTCGATCTACTCCTTCGATGAATCGGCTCATCGGCGGCCCCCTCTGCGCGACCCGCCAACTCTGACCTCGATTGCATCAAAGAGTTTTCACACACCCTCGGCCGAAAGCCGTCTGATGTGGCGGTCAGCTATCGACCGACCCTGTCCCGTTTCAGTTCAGAAAGCAGAGATGGAAAATCGGTTGCCACGAGAGCAACTGCACAGGCGTAGGAACGGCTTTACCTTTCCGGTAGCGAATTCGACGACAAAGGCCGCTTGCTGTCCTACGAAACCCCCGCATACCCGCTTGCGTTAAGCCACGAGGTTAATGGCGGTACGGTTAGCGTTGCGTCGGTCGCTCGCCGATTGAATCTTTCCCGGTGATACCCGTCCCGGTAGTCCAAAAGGACTACCGATCATTGAGCATAGACATAGAGTGTCTCTGACCGTTTGATGCGTTGCGGCTTGATTGAGCCGTTGACTAGGCGTAGGTTGCAAGGCATTTCACGGCCGCGGCAAATTGCATCCTTGCGTTGACAGAAGGCACGTGGCGTAGAAGCGCGGTGCTCAAGGCTCGGGCGGACTCAAATGTCTCGCGGACACCGGACTAAAGGAGGGGCGAATGAGCATCGGAATGCGGCAGTCGGGTCTTTCGTATCGTAGGGACAGCAATATAAGGAGTGTCTTGGCCAGTATCACGGCCGTGGCGATTCTCGGCGTTCCATTTCACAGCAGCGCCGATGAAGGAAAGCGGGACTCCGACAAACCGCACTACGATAAGCCGCACCACCAAAAGCCAGAGCTGCTGTCATGCGATGACACGATGAAGGACGAGTTCAGGCCAGACTCGCTGACCACCGTCTTACTTGTCACCGCTTTCAAGAAGGGCGAGCCGCTCGCGCTTTCCGGCACGCCGGCGATGCCGCCCCCGCGCGTCGCTGCCAACGACGTTTGCGTCGTCAAGCTGCTGGTCAGTCCCGGCAACGCCGGCCCGGCCGGTGCACCGTCGACGTCGGCGGGGATCGGTATCGAGGTGTGGCTGCCCGCGCGCGAGAACTGGAACCGCCGCATCCACGTGATCGGCGGCGGTGGATGGGCCGGCGGAGTGCACACATCCCTTACGCTGCTCGCCGGAGCCGGTAATGACGGCACTACCGCCTCGCCCGCCACGGTCGCCACGGTCGAAGGCGCGGTCTCGGCGAGCACCGACACGGGACACGTGATCACCGGCACTGGGTCATTCGCAATGAACCCCGACGGCTCGATCAACACGGTGCTGTGGAACGACTTCGCGCAGCGCGGCATCCACCAAATGGCGGTGAAGGCTAAACAGCTCACGAAGGCGTACTACGGAAAGCGTGAGAAGTACGCGTACTGGGACGGCTTCTCCACCGGCGGCCGGCAGGGGCACAAACTTGCGCAACTGCATCCGGAGGATTTCGATGGCATCCTCGCGGGCGCTCCAGCGTTCAACTGGACCCGGTTCATCACCAACGAGTTGTATCCGCAAATCGTGAACCAGCGCGACCTCGGAGGCGTTGCCTTGACGTTCGGACAGATGGCCCTGCTCGGCAATGCCGCGATCAACGCCTGCGACGTGGTGAACGGCCAGCATATGGGCTACATCCCGGATCCGTCTGAGTGCCGCTACGACCCGCTGTACGACCCGAGCGTGATCTGCGCGTCGAGCGGCGGGCTCAACACCTCGGGCGACTGCGTGACGCCGGTGCAGGCCCAGGCCATGAACAAGATGTGGTACGGGCAGACGCGGGACGGGACGGCGCCCAACCCGGCGGACGACAATAGCTGGTCGTTGCGTATCGGCCGAGGCAATCACCTATGGTACGGGCTAGCACGTGGCTCTAACATGATTGCTCTAGCAGGCGCGAACCCGTTCACGATCGCCACAGACATGGTCGCGCTGGAGGAGCAGAACCCGACCCTGGCTACGCCTTCGTTCATAAACGCGACCGGCAATGGCGCCGATGGTTGGAAGATGTTCTCTTACGCGCAGCTTGGAGACGCGTACGATAAGGGCTTGGCGCTTCAGCAGAGCTTCGCGTACATCAATACCGACGAGCCCGACCTGCGGCCATTCCGGAAGGCGGACGGCAAGATGCTCATGTACCACGGGCTCGCCGATGTGCTGATCATGCCGCAAGGCTCGATCAACTACTATGAGCGCGTGGTTCGCAAGATGGGGGGGCTCCGCGACGTCAAAAAGTTTTATCGCTTCTTCCTCGTCCCCGGGATGTCGCACGGCTTGAGCAACGGCACTCCCAACCCGAACGCCAATCCCCCACTTCCCGGCGGCGTGGGGCCGAGCGGGACGACGCAGCTCTACGACGTGCTAACGGGATGGGTTGAAAAAGGCAAGGCGCCCGAGCGGATCGACATCTCCTCCGCAGTCACCGCGACATTCCCGGTCGCCAAGTCGAGGCCGATCTGCACATATCCGAAGAAGGCGACGTATATCGGCGGGGACGTCAACCAGGCGCCCAGCTACGTATGCGTCGACGATGATCGCGACGACGACCGATACGACCATCATCACGGTCACGGTGATCGCGACGATTGACCGTTAGGGCGAAGCTAAAGTCCAGATGGCGCTCAGGCGGACTGGTTGTCTGGAATAGACTCCGCCGCCGCTTTTTCACGCTTCCGGTATCTGCCAAGGCGAAGGGAAAATCAAGAGAACATTCTTGCGGGACCATTGTGGCAAATATTCCGACGCGTTCTTCGGCGCGGGACATCCCTATCTGCCGCGGCTGACCCTTCGCGCCTGGTGCGTAGCGCCGAGAAGGGGGTGATCCAGCTATGGCTTCGACGCTATACGACGTTTACGCCCCGGTTGGGGAAAGAGCACCGAAAAGTTTCGCCGCCAGCGGCGAGCGTACTGTCGCGTCATGGGCGAAGGCTACTTCAACCCGTGGCAAGGCGCGTTAGAGCGTGCTTGTGTGACCTGCCGTTACTCGATTGGACAGCCGGACGGGATACACCTATGGTGCGAGCGGCACCGGCTCGTGTTCCCTTGCAGGTTGTGGGAGCGGGAGGCGGGGGCGGCTAATGAATAGCCTCGTACCAGTAGCGTCCCAACGTTATTCGAACAAATTCAACTGATTGACCGAGGCGACGATGATTTGCTCCGGCACGGACAAGGTAAGCAGCTGATCCAGTGGGGTTCGTTCGAACATGGTCAGACTCAGGATCTGTAGGATTTCATACAGGCTCGCCGAGACGTTGAGCCGCTTTCTGACGATGGCCACGAGCACGTAGACCGACACAGCGATCCAGATTTGCGACTTGACGGGGTTCTCCGAGGTGCCGAAGAAGGCTTTGATCCGGAGATGTTGCTTTACCCATTTGAAAAAGAGCTCCACTTGCCAGCGCATGCGGTAGAGCTGAGTGATGGTGAGTGCCGGCAGCGCGAAGTTGTTGGTGAGAAAGACCAGCCGCTTGCCCGATTCGGGATCGCGAAATCGGATGCGACGCAGCGGTGCCTCGAAACCCTTGCGGGAATAGAACACCGTGAGTGCCACCGTCTGGTCGCAGATCAATCCGCTGCTGCGATCCACTGGATGGGAGTATCGGCGCAGGGCTTTGAGGTTGGACTTGGCCCGCGTCACGAAGAAGCTGCCTGCCTCGTGCAAGCGCGCCAAGCGCTCGAAGTCGATGTAGCCCCGATCCATCACATAGAAGGCGCCAGCCTCGGGCAGGAGCTGATCCAGGATATTGACGTCGTGCAGCTTGCCATCGCTGATGAAGATGAACGAAGGGATGTTGCCGCGCAAATCGAGCAGCGTGTGAAGCTTCACCGCCGCCTTGGTCGATCGAAACGGTGCCCAGGGGAACATCGACAGGCACAGATCGATGGTCGTGGAGTCCAGTGCGTAGACCGTGTCCTTGAGCTCGATCCCCAGTGGCTCCTCGGCGTACAGTCGCCGGGCAATCCCGATCAAGCGCTGGGCGAAGTCGCAGTAGATGCGCCAATCGCGCGTTGCATTCGCATTGGCCAGCGTGTTGCGCGCGATGTTGCCGCGCAATCCCATGTGATAGAGCTTGGTCGCCTGGGCTCGCAGGCACGCCTCGATGTCGCGCAAACTCTCCCGGTAGGTCAACTGCGCGAAGGCCATGCACAGGTATTGATCGAGGCAAGTGAAGCGCTTGACCTTGTGCTCGCCTGCATATCGAGCGACACAACGACCGAAGGTGGTCAGCGGAAGATGCTGCATGAGCTGCGCAAAAACGAGCTTGCCTTGATTCATCGAATGACCCCGCGACGAAGTTCGCCGCAGAGTCGCAGAACTGCTCTCGGCAGTCCAAATCGAGACCAGATAAAAAGGTCTGTTTCTGACGCATGCTCAACAAGTTAGAGACGACAAGTCACGTAACGTTGGGACGCTACTGGCCTCGTACAATTGCACAGTCGTGATGAACTCTCCGAAGGAAGGAGCAAGCGATGAATACAGTTCTGCTTCTAGGCGGGCGGTTGATCGGTCTGCTCGGCATACTCCTGATGGTCGTCTCCGTTGCCGCCAGGTTGGCCCACAACTTCACGCTTGGCGGTTTTGAAACGGGCACGCTCCTGCTTGCAGGTATCGGCGCCGTCACTGCGGGCTGCTTTTTGCTGTTGTGGAGGGTGGTCGAACGATGACAGCTTTGAGCGCTCCCGCCACTCCCACGGCGGCACCGGGTTCGGGTCGCGCCATAGCCAGAGACAAGAAAAGCCCGCACGCAGCGGGCTTCTATTGGGAGGCGTAGCTACTTCAGTGCAGCTTGCGGCGGCGAGAGAAGCCGAGACCGGCCAGGGCGATACCGAGAAAGCGATCCGAGCTAGACCGAT
>JBAVOG010000845.1:0-2030 GCA_049691875.1 Burkholderiales bacterium
CGCGCTGACGGCCCGCAACGAGGTCCTGGAGCGCGAAGTCCGGTTGCGGCGCGAAGCGGAAGGTCGGATGCGCGCAATGGCCTACCAGGATCCGCTCACGGGCCTGCCCAACCGCGCAATGCTCGGCGACAGATTCGCAGTGGTCACCGCGCAGGCGCGCCGGCACGGCCACAGAGTGGCCGTGCTGATGCTCGACCTGGACTACTTCAAGAGCGTGAACGACAGGCTGGGACACGAGATCGGCGACCAGTTTCTCACCCACGCGGCGAAGTTGATCCTGCACAGCGTGCGGGAGTCGGACACGGTCGCGCGCTACGGCGGCGACGAATTCGTCCTCCTGCTCGGCGAGCTGCACCACTACTCCGAGGCGGGCATGGTCGCGCAGAAGGTCGTGACCCGCCTCGGCGAGCCGGTGACGATCGGCGAGCACGAACTGCGGCTGGGCGGCAGCATCGGCCTCGCGATCTGGCCCGATGACGGCGGCGATCTCGCAAAGCTCCTGCGCTGCGCGGACCAGGCGCTCTACGCGGCAAAGGCGGGCGGCCGGGGCACCTACCGCTACTACGGCGAAATGGGCGCCGAATAGCGCTCCGGGGACCATCCCAAGAACGGAGAAATGCGTCCCTCTTCGACCCCTGATTCTGCGTTTTCCTGCCCTGTTGTATCCTTCACGTGGGGGATGCCCGCTCGAATCGGTTGCGCCTATCCTCGGTTCGCACGCGTGCGCCGCGCGGGGCCGGCCAGCCATTCGAGTCGTTCGCGTTGTTCGGATTGTTTGAATCGCTCGGAGCTTCCGAGCCTCGCCGCCCAGCTGAATCAGGAGTCGCCATGCCGGACCAGGCCAAGACCGACCTCGTGCGCAAGTCCAAGATCGGGGTCGAGCTCACCGAAGATCAATGCGCAGTCCTCGCGGATCTCATCGAGGTGCACGACCACGCGGACGGCGAGGTCCTCGTCCCCGAAGGGTCGACGGACGATAATCTGCGGTCGGTGATCGCCGGAGCGATTGCCGTGGCGCGGCATGCGGGCGAAGGAAACTGGATCCGGCTGAACGTGCTGACTGCCGGCGATCTTGCCGGCGAGCTTGCGTTCCTCGACTCCAAGCCGCGCTACGCTGCGCTGGTCGCGATCGGCCCGACGCGCGTCTTCACTCTTCAGCGCGCGAAGCTCGAGTCGCTGCTCGATAAGCATTCGCTAATTGTCTATCGGGTCATGCGGGGCATCACCCGGTTTGCTCACGAGGTCCTGCACCGCTCCGGTGCGCAGGCCGCCGAGCTCACGTCCTACATCTACAAGACCAACGCCAAGTACTGAGTGGCCCCGCCGGGCCACCCAGCCGAGCGATCGCAGACCGCCGCTCGGCGGGCGCTTGCTCGCCGGCGTTGTGGCGTTGCCGCAATCCGGGATCGTTCCCCGGTCGATATGCCGCCATACGCCGATCGGAGAATGCTCACGCGCCGCCGTCGTGCGTAGGCTATCCTCTTGACGTGTTAGGCGGATAGCGCCCACGATTTGACCCATGTCAACGAATGATGGTGGGTATCGGGTTTTGATGCAGGGGCGCCAGGTCGGGTGTCCGCAGGCTGGCGAACATGAAAAACAAACCGGGCAAGGGAGACGATCGAGCATGAAGGTGATCAAGCTGGTCGCGGCAATCGCGACGGTCTTTCTTTCGTTCGGCATCACCCATGCGGCCGACTTCGACGAAGAGTCCGCGCGCGCGCTCATGAAGAAGAGCGACTGCTTCAAGTGCCACTCGATGACGCGCGAGAAGGACGGCCCGTCCTACAAGGAGATCTCGAAGAAGCTCAAGGGGAAGCCGGACGCCGAAACAGAGCTCTACAAGCACCTCACAACGAACCCCACGGTGAAGGTCGACGGCAAGGAAGAGAAGCACAAGTCGCTCGACAGCAAGGACGACTCCGCGATCAAGAACGTCATCCACTTCATCCTGGCGCAGTAACGAAGCGTTCGAATTTTCAGGAACGCCAAGAGAAGATCGTAAAGAACAAATAAGAGAACACGTAGAG
>JBAVOG010000846.1:0-4949 GCA_049691875.1 Burkholderiales bacterium
GCGTCGACGTCCGCCGACTTTGCCGTGTCGACATACTGCGTCTGCTGCACACCCGAGAGCGACTTGATCTGGTCGCGGTGTATCGCAGCCCGCTCGTACTCGCGCCGCTCCGAGGCTTCCTGCATGCGGTCTGCCAGCGTAGTGAGGACATCGTCCTCCCGCCCCTCCATGAAAAGCGCAGCGTTCCGCACGTCCGCGCCGTACTCTTCCGGGCCGATCAGGCCCACGCACGGCGCCGAGCAGCGCCGGATCTGGTGCAGCAGGCATGGACGCGATCGATTCTGGAACACCGAGTCCTCGCAGGTCCGCAGGCGAAAGACCTTCTGCAGGAGCTGGATGCTCTCGCGGACCGCGGAGGCGCTGGGAAACGGCCCATAGTAGGTGTTCTCGGAGTCGAGTGCGCCGCGATGAAACCCGAGGCGCGGATACTGACCGCCGCTGATCATCAGATAGGGATAGGACTTGTCGTCGCGAAAGAGGATGTTGTAGCGCGGCGCGAGCGACTTGATCAGGTTGTTCTCGAGCAGGAGGGCCTCCCCTTCCGAGCTGGTCACCGTCACTTCCACGCCGACCACTTGCGAAAGCATGATCTGGGTGCGCGGACCGTGATCAGATTTCTGGAAGTACGATGCGACCCGCTTCCTGAGATCGCGCGCCTTGCCGACATACAGGACGTTCTGCCCTGAATCGAGCATGCGGTAGACGCCCGGCTGATGAGGCAGTCCCGCGATCAGGGTCGCGCTGTCGAACACGCAGGTCTCGGAAGATGGCATACGACGCCGCGCTAAACCGATTGCGCTAGTCGCGGTGTGCCGCAGCGGCGAGGAACTCCGCGATGTCGCGCACGACCGCCGCAAACATGGCTTCGGTCAGGCGCTTCGTCTGCGTATTGTATCGGCTGCAGTGGTAGCTATCGAACAGGCGCAGACCGCCCGGCAGATCGTGCACGGCGTGATGCGCGAACACATGGGCGCCGACCTTGAGTCCGCGCGCCCGTAGCACCGCGACATGCGCGATTCGCCCGAGCACGAGGACTGCCCGTGGCGGGCGGTGGGCCAGCTCGGCGGCAAGAAAGCGATTGCAGCTCGAAATCTCCGCCGGCATGGGCTTGTTCTGCGGAGGGAGGCATTTCACCGCATTGGTGACCCGGCAACCGGTCAGCGAGAGTCCGTCGTCCGGATCGCTGGATCCCGCATGGCTCGCGAAGCCGAACCGATGCAACGTTCGATACAGAAGGATGCCCGCGTGATCGCCGGTGAATGGCCGGCCGGTGCGGTTCGCGCCATGCATGCCTGGTGCGAGGCCGACGACGAGCAACTGCGCGTCCGGATCACCGAACGGCGGCACGGGGCGCGCGTGATAGGCGGGGCGCTGGTGCCGGATGCCTTTCAGAAAGGTGGCGAGCCGCGCGCAGTCGCGGCAGTCCAGGTCGAACGCCTCCCGGGGCCATGTCTCGCCGGGCCCGTTTCCGGTAAAATTCATGGTTTTGACTTCCGGCACAGGCAAGTCCACTCATGGCGAAAGTACTGGCAACCGAGATTCGCGTAGGCAACCTGCTCGAGTGGGACAAGCGGGTATGGCGCGTGCTGAAATCCTATCACGTGCATGTCGGCGGTCGCGGCGGCGCGTTCATGCAGGTCGAGATGAAGGACATCGAGGCAGGCACCAAGACCAACGTGCGCTACCGGACCGACGAGAAGGTCGAGCGCGCCTACGTCGAACCGCGCGAGATGCAGTTCCTTTATCAAGACGGCAACGCGTTCGTCTTCATGGACAAGGGGACCTACGAGCAGCTCAACATCGGCGCGGAGATGCTGGAGGGCCAGACGGGCTTCCTGCTTCCCAATACCGACGTTCAGGTCAATTTCCACAACGAGCGTCCCATCGGCGTCCAGTTGCCGCCGAGCGTCGTGCTGACCGTCGTCGAGACCGACCCGAACATCAAAAACTCCACGGCCACCACGTCTTTCAAGCCGGCGCGGCTGGAGACCGGGATCATGGTCCAGGTGCCGCCGTTCATCGAGACCGGCGAGAAGATCAAGGTCAATACCGACGAGGGCGTCTACATGGAGCGGGCGTAGCCGAAGCCTTTTCCCCTCCTCAGAGAAGAGAGGACGGAATATCAATTCGCATAGACCCGCCCTCCTCAGGCAAGCAGTCCCGAATCGTTCGCGCTCGCAAGGGCCTGCAGTGCATTCTCGTAACCGGCTTGCGCATCCCTCGCCGGCGTACCCCGAAACCGCGCAATTCGTGCTGCCGCAACCGGTGTCGCTTTCAAACCGGCGAGCAGTGCGCTGGCAGCGGGCCGGTTCCCGCACACGAGCACCACATCGCACCCCGCGCCGAGCGCCGCCCTGCCGCGGGCGACGATGTCGCCCGCAACGGTTGCGCCTTCCATCGACAGATCGTCGCTGAACACCAGTCCATCGAAGCCGAGCTTCCCACGCAGGATTCGACCGAGCCAGACCTCGGAAAAACCGGCCGCGCGCGTGTCGACCTTGGGGTAGATGACGTGGGCCGGCATCACTCCGGCAAGGCCTGCGGCGATCAACGTAGCGTAGGGAATCAGGTCGTTCGCCTCGATCTCCGCGAGGGGGCGCTCGTCGACCGGGACCGCGACATGCGAATCGGCACGCACGAAGCCGTGCCCCGGAAAATGCTTTGCGACCGCACCCATTCCGAACCGGCCCATGCCCCGCACCAGGCTCGCCGCCAGGCGGGCCACGCCTTGCGGCGTACCGTGCAGGGCACGGTCGCCGATGACGCTGCTATTACCGAATTCGATGTCGACCACCGGCGCGAAGCTCATGTCGACACCGTGATCGCGCAACTCCGACGCGAGAACGACGCCGATCGCTCCGGCGAGATTCTCGGCGAGCCCCGGATCCCGGTCGTACACCTCGCCGAGCGCACGCATCGGCGGAAGCCGGGTGAACCCTTCACGAAAGCGCTGCACTCGTCCGCCTTCCTGGTCGACGGCGATCAACAGCGCAGGCGATCGCAGGGAATGTATGTCCGCGGTGAGCTGATCGAGCTGCCCGGGTGACGAGAAGTTCTGCTTGAAAAGAATCACCCCGCCGACGGCCGGATGGGTGAGCACCTCGCGATCCGACGCGTCCAGGGCGAGGCCCGCCACGTCCAGCATTACCGGACCGAGTGGCAACTCAAGCGGCAACGATCTCACCTTCGAGGATGACGAACGCCGCGGCGACCGCGCGCTCGTCGGTCAGGCTGACGTGAACCTCGCATATCCGACGCGTTGCGAGAAGGTCCGCGAGCGCGACGGAAAAGAGCAGGCATGGTTTCCCGGAAGGCAGATTCGCGACGCTTACATTCTGCCAGTTCACCGGGAAGTGGATGCCGGTCCCCATCGCCTTGGAGAAAGCCTCCTTCGCCGCGAACCGCTTCGCAAGGTAGGCTGCCGGCTTGCGGTGAGCGGAGAATCGCTCCAGTTCATGCGGGACCAGGATCTTGCGCGCAAAGCGCTCGCCGTGGCGTGCAAGCGCCTGTTCGATGCGCGGAATCTCGACCAGGTCCGTGCCGATGCCGATGATCACCGGGAGTCTTCCCGCTCGGGCCGTCCCGCCGATTGCGTGATGAGCATCTTCATCTCGCGCACGGCTTCACGCATGCCGACGAACACGGCGCGACTCACGATGGCATGACCGATGTGGAGCTCCCGAATTCCCGGAAGCCTCGCCACCGGATCGACGTTGAAGTAGTTGAGTGCGTGGCCTGCGTTGAATCGCATGCCGTGGGCGCGAATCGCCTTGCCGGCTTCGGCAAGTTTCGCGCGCTCCGTGACCACCGGCGGGCTCTCCGCGTCGCGGCCCCGCGAATGGAACACGTGGGCGTAGGGGCCGGTATGGACTTCGCAGACGGAGGCGCCGGCCCGCTGTGCGGCCTCGACCTGACGCAGGTCGGCGTCGATGAACACGCTCACCACGATTCCGGCGTCACCGAGCCGCCGCACGGCGGTCGCGATCTTGTCCTCCTGGGCCGCGATATTCAGCCCGCCCTCGGTCGTGATCTCGTGCCGCCCCTCAGGAACGAGCATCGCCATTTCCGGGCGCAGGCGACATGCGATGTCGATCATTTCGTCGATTGCCGCCATCTCTAGGTTGAGCTTGATGTGCGTGAGCTCGCGCAACCGCCGCACGTCCTCGTCCTGGATGTGCCGGCGGTCCTCGCGCAGGTGCACAGTAATCCCGTCCGCGCCGCCGAGGTGCGCCTCGACCGCGGCCCATACCGGATCCGGCTCGTAGGTGCGTCGCGCCTGGCGCACCGTCGCCACGTGATCGATGTTCACGCCGAGCTCGATCATGGCATCACAGCTCCTGCAATGCCTCGAACACGCGCCGGCTGTGCAGCGGGCGCTGGTCGAGACGGTGGTTGATGATCAGACGCATCAGAAGCTTGCCCTGTTGCAGTGTCTGCGGGTCCCGGTAATCCTCGCGTGCGATGTCGAGCAGGGCTCGTCCGCTGAAAAGCGGACCGTCCGCGACCCCCGGCGCAGCGTCCGACCTGATCGACACCGGGCCGCGCTCCGGCTCGTAACGGTAGGTCCCCCCAGGATCCACGCTGGCGCCCGACATCGGCTCGCGATCGAGCGTCAAAGCGTAACCCAGTTCCTTGAGCAGCCGCTTCTCGAAACTGCGCAGTACCGGTGCGGGCAGCGCACCCCTTGCCAGTCCGTCGAGGGCGTCCGCGTAAGCGTCGAACAGCGCATCGTGCGCATCCTCGCGCGGCAGGAGACGCAGCAGAAGCTCGTTGAGGTAAAACCCGCAGAAGAGCGCCTCGCCCCCGAGCAGGGGTTGCCCGCCGCGCCACTCGGCCTTCATCAGCGTGCGCACCTCGCCCTTGCCCGACCAGCCGACGAAGAGCGGTTGAAACGCGAGCAGCGCGCCACGCAGCGCCGATCGCGGCCGTCGCGCGCCCTTGGCCAGCAG
>JBAVOG010000847.1:0-8683 GCA_049691875.1 Burkholderiales bacterium
GCGCTCTCCGAGACCGAACCCGGCGTGATGATTGGAACGGTGGTAGGCCTGCGGCCCGGCATCAACACGCTCGCGCTGTACGAGACCGCAAGGTCCCGGCACGCTGTCGCCAGTCTGAAGGTGGCCCGCGCGAAGGCGCCGGCCGTTGCCTGCAGCGCGGACTCTTTCCCGCCATCGGCGCTGCCGGTTCCGAATACGGTGATTACTACGGTCACACCCGTCGCGGCGACGTCGACCGTTCCCGCGCATTGCCTCGTCAACGGAACGATCAACGCCGGTCGAATCGGCCAGGAAACGAGCCCCGGGGCGCCGGTCAGCCGGTACACGTACGCGATTACTTGGCAGGCGCGTCTGCCGGATGCTTGGAACAGCAAGTTCTACATGCCCGGCGGTGGAGGTACCGACGGTAGCGTTCCGAACACGACCACGAGGCTGCGGCAGGGCTATGCGGCGGCGGCCAACGACTCCGGCCACAGCAACGCCGTGAACAACGACCCGCTTGCCGGCGGCAGTGCGTCGTTTGGCACCGACTACCTCGCACGGGTCGACTTCGCCTACAACGCAATCGACGTCACGACGCGCACGGCAAGGCGGCTGGTGGAGATCTATTACGCTCAAGGCTCCGAGTATTCCTACTTCGAGGGCTGCTCGATGGGCGGCCGCGAAGCGATGATGGTCACGCAGCGCCTCCCGTCCTATTTCGACGGTGCGGTCTCGGGCGACCCGGCGTTCCGCATTACCAAGGTCGGGGTCTGGGCAGCGTACGAAGGGCAGCAGCTCGCGGCGCTGGCGAGGTCGCGCGACCTCATCTCGGGCTACGGCGTCCCCTTTGCCAACAATACCTTCACCAATCAGGACCTACAGCTCGTCTCGAATGCGGTGCTCAAGGCCTGCGATCACCTTGATGGTGTCGTGGACGGAATGGTCAGCAACTCGCAAGCTTGCACTACGCGGCGCGTGAAGCCACTGCTGCAGGCGCTTCGCTGCGAGGCCGATAAGACACCGGCCTGTCTCGCCTCCGACCAGGTCGAGGCGATCCTTGACATCTATTCCTCCGGCGCACCGAACTCGCACGGCAAGCCCCAGTACGCGCCGTGGATGTGGGACGCGGGCATCGCCGGCTGCACCAGTGCGACCGACTGCAATACACCGGACGCGACGAACATCAATATCGGGTGGCGGCTCTGGAATGTCGGCATTTTCAACACTGCGTTCGTGCCGCACGTCAGCAACACGGCGAACGGCGCGTTCAACTTCGCCAGCCTCGGAGGTGGGGCAATCCCGCTGCTCTTCGCGACGCCGCCGATCCTGCCTGCGCCGACGGCAAACGACGGCCTCGCCAATCTGATCATGAACTATGACTTCGACACGCTCGCGGCGAGCATCTTTGGCCACAACGCCGAATTCCCGGTCTCCAACACAAAACTGCTCAACGTCGACGATACCGACCTGAGGCGCTTCAAGAAGCACGGCGGGAAGCTCCTCATCTGGCAGCCGCAGACCGGCGGGCCGTTCTCGCCGCAGGACATGGTGAACTGGTACACCGAGATGAGCCACGAGATGGGCGGCTTCGAGGATACACAGGACTTCGCACGCCTGTTCATGATGCCCGGCGCCAATCATTGTGGCGGCGGCCCTTCCACCAGCAGCATCGACCCGTTCTCGCCGGTCGTCGACTGGGTCGAGAATGGCCAACCGCCAGCGAGTCTGCTCGCCACGGCAGGGGCGACGGGCAATCCCTTCCCCGGGCGTACGCGGCCGCTGTGTCCGTATCCTGCCTATGCGAAGTACAAGGGGACGGGAAGCATCGAGCTCGCGGAGAACTTTGAGTGCCACGCCGACAAGCGTCACTATCATGATCGCGACCACCACGATCCCGATCGCCACCGCGATCACGACGACCACGACAAGCGGCGCTGACGACGTCCGGGTGGCGCGCCGAAAGGTGTGATTGTTCGGGGTGCCATGTCGAGGCTCCCCCGCACCGCCCAGGATGCCGCGCTGGCGCTCGCCAAGGAGCGCCCGGAGATGGGGACGGTGCGCGCACGGCTTCGCCGTGCGACCCTGAGCGCCTCTCTGATCGACTCCGTCGTGGCAGGTGTCGGCGCCCCGGCGCGGATTGAGTCCAGTCGGTTGGGAAGAACGTCGTGAAGCTTCTACGCTTCCCCTACGGCGAGCCGGAAATGAAAAAGCCCAGCGCACGCTAGGTCTTGATTTAGCTGGCTCCCCTTCCTGAGCACGTATAGAACCATGTGCCTCGCGCCGAAGCCAGAGTTCCGGCGCGTACTTGAGGAAATCCGGGAGATGCGGCTTGCCGCCTGAGCGTGTAACAAACCGGTGACCTCTGTGGCGCGCAAGCCGCCCAGCTGCACCTCTCCGCTGCTATGGCGTGATCCCGCTCCGGGATCTACCCATTGGGAGCTAAAAGCAACGGGCTGTCGAGTCGGGTACAGTGCGCGCGTGCCCGCGCCCGCATGCAGCGTTACCTTGCATGGCCGGCATGTTCACGAGGATGCGGGTACCCCCGGGGGGATTGGACCAAGCGGGCACCCCCGAGGGGGCGTGTGAAACGCATGGGCGGGTTCGCGCGCGGATGCGCACCGTTCTAGGCACGCAAGGTTCTTGCACTACCCCTGACGTCGCAATACGGGCCAATTTCAGACGTTCGGCATCGCCCTCCAACTTGACGAATGATCGGCAGCCTGCGCCTGGCTGCCGCCAAAAACTCGCCTGCCAGCTTTCCTTGGCGCAAGCTAACCATTGGTCGGCGCGGGCGGAAGGCCGCAACGACGCACCGCCGTGGAGTGCACGCATAGCCACGTGCAGGAGAAGCACTGGTGAACCCGCGTCGCGGCTCGCTGCCGCAGTCATCTGTTCTTCAACGTCTTTTCAGTTCCTGCGGTTGACCTGAATTCGTCCGCTGATTCTCCTCCCGGGTTGCGGTGCCGCGGATCTGTGGTTCGCGCGTTTCCTCCGGGATGGGACTGGAGCGCAAACCGGCGCTGCGCGCCGCAGCGGCAAACACGGTCCACTACGCGCGGCGGCGGCCGGAGGAAACGATCTTGTATCGCGTGGTGCAGGAGAATCTCGAAACGTTCCTCGCCGATGTGCAAGCCGGGGGTGCGGCGAGTTTGCCCCAATTTGTCAAAGACGAGTTCGATGCTTTTCTCGAATGCGGAATTCTTGCGCACGGCTTCCTGCGGGTGCGCTGCGCCGGGTGCGGGCACGAGAAGCTGGTGGCTTATTCGTGCAAGCGGCGCGGCATCTGCCCCTCGTGCGGGGCGCGGCGCATGGCGGAGACCGCCGCCTGGCTGGTCGATCGAGTCATCCCCAAAGTGCCGGTGCGGCAGTGGGTGCTGTCGTTTCCGATCCCGCTGCGCAGCCTCTTCGCCGTGCATCCCGAACTGCTTGCGCCGGTATTGCAGATCATTCACCGGGTGATTGCGACGCATCTCATCAGGCAGGCGGGCGTCAAACGCAGCGAAGCGGCCACCGGCGCGGTCACCCTCATCCAGCGCTTCGGTTCCGCCGCCAACTTGAACATTCACCTGCACGCTCTCGTGCTCGATGGGGTCTATCGCACCACGAGCAAGGGCGTAACGGCATTCCACCCGGCGCCCGCGCCAACGGGTGAGCAGCTACAAGCGCTGCTCGACAAGATCATCACGCGCATCCTGCGACTGTTGACGCGCGCGGGGCATCTGGTCGAAGAGGAGGGCCTGACCTATGTGGCCGATGCGCACGGGATCCTCGATCCGGAAAACCTGCCCGTCTCGACTTGTTATACTTCCGTTATGGCAAGGCGTTTGATTCCGGGCGACGCGTGGCGCGTCAGAGTCCGGACGGCACTCCACGACGTCGCGAAGGCCGCTCTTCGGCTGGGAGTGCGGATCTACCGCCGCGTCAGGATGGCCGCTCTTCAGCTGGGAGTGCGGATCTACCGCCGCGTCGCGCTTCAGCGTGTGACCTTCGTGGCCGTCACCGGTAGCTGCGGCAAGACAACCACGAAAGAACTCATCGCTGCCGTGCTGGCAAGTACCCTTGAGGGAACCAAGAGCCGTGAGAATCTGAACCTCAGCTGGCACCTTGTCGGGACCGTCTTCAGGGCGCGGCCTTGGCACGACTACTGCGTTGTCGAAGTCGCCGCAGCGGTGCGTGGCGAGAGGATCCCCTTGGAAGGCCCGCTCGCCATTGCGCGGCCGTCGGTCGGCTTGGTGACCAACATTGGTTCCGACCACCTGAGTGTGTTTCGCACACTTGAAGAGACGGCCGCGGAGAAAGGGAAGTTGATAGCGGCCTTGCCAGCGAACGGCATCGCTCTGATCAATATCGACGACGTCCACGTACGGTCGATGGAGCGGAGGTGCACCGCCAGACAGATTACTTTCGGTCTGGCACCGGAAGCGATGATGCGCGCCGATGGCATCCACGCGGCCTGGCCCGAGCCACTCTCGTTCACTGTTCACTACAACGGAGCGTCGCAAGTCGTTCGCACTCAGCTCTACGGGGAGCACTGGGTGTCGTGCGTGCTCGCGGCGCTGGCGGTGGGTCTGGCGATGGAGGTGCCTCTCGCTGCAGCGATCGCAGCGGTCGGGACCGTAGCGCCCTTCAGTGGCCGGATGAGCCCGACGAGACTACCGGACGGAATCACTTTCTTGCGCGACGACGTGAAGGCGTCCCTCTGGTCGTACGAGCCCGCCTTGCGATTCATGCGCGACGCGCAGGCACGCCGCAAGACCGTCATCGTCGGCACGATATCCGACTACGCCGGAAATTCCGACCGAACCTTCAGGATGGTTGCACGGGAGGCCCTCGCTGCCGCCGACCGCGTCGTATTCGTGGGTCCGCATGCGTCGAAGTGCCTGAAGGCGAGACGGCACCCACAGGACGATGCATTGCTGGCGTTCTACTCGGTTCACGCTGGTTGCGAGTACCTTCGAACGCGATGGGAGCCCGGTGATCTCGTATTACTCAAGGGAGCCGAGAAGGACGGCCTGAATGCGTTCATCGAGTCGGCAATCCGGCGTGACGTGATGGACTCTCTGGCCACGGCACCGGACTGGCGAGTGTCGGATTCTCCTGTCCAGTTTGTCGCGGGGCTGGGTAATCCCGGATCTCGTTATGAGGACACGCCTCACAACGTGGGACAGCGTGTCGTTGATGAGATCGCTCGCTTCCTTGGCGGAACCTGGCGTGAGGAGGGAAGTGTGGCGGTGGCCCAGATCGAATGGCAAGGACAGATGGTCTGTCTGGCGAAGCCGCTCACGCAGGTCAACCTCTCGGGTCCGCCCCTGCTACGACTGGCCCAGGATCTTGGGGTGGGACCTGCCGAGTGCATACTGGTCCACGACGACCTGGATCTACTCATCGGCAGGATCGGTGTACGAGACCGAGGGGGGGACGCAGGGCATCGAGGTGTCCGGAGCGTCCTCAACGCCTTCGGAACCGACCAGGTCCGTCGCATACGAGTTGGCGTTGGGCGGCCGAACCGCAAGGCGCAGGCCGCCGACGATGTGGTGGCACCGTTCCCTCGAGAAGAGGGGGCGGCCATCGCAACCGCGCGAAGAGAGGCCGCCGACGCCGTGTTGAGACTCGTGGCCGAGTACGCGAAGCCAAGCGTGCGGTCCGACGAGGGGGGCGACCAACGCCACTCTCAGTTGACTGCCGCAACGTAGGCGCATGAGCCGTCTTGGCGCAGCCCGGTGAGTACCGTACAATTCGGCAATGCTGGCACGTGTAAGGGTGCTCGCGCGACAGGTTACGGCGCCGATTGTCATGCACGGCGCTGACCGGCTGTCGGTCCTGCATTGGGAATTCGGCATCCAACCGCAGCACCTGACCTTGACGCCCCAACCGGTCGCATCAGACCTCGTCGCGTGGGAAGCACATCGCATGACACCCCTCACGCGGACTCGTTGGCTGAGCATGTGTAATGCTGCGAGTGCCGATGGCGTTACGCTGGTTGTGATATCTGCGTTTCGCAATTGGGAAGAGCAAGCGGAGATCCTGAGGCGCTATCTCCGGTGGGGGCAGTCCGTGAGTCGGGCGATGCAAACCGTGTCGCCACCAGGCTACAGTGAGCACCACACTGGCCGGGCCCTCGATCTGGCTTGCCCGGAGTGTCTGCCTGGCGATGGAGACTTCGCGGAGACGGATGCGTTCCGGTGGCTGTCCGCGCGTGCACAGGAGTTTGGATTCGCGATGTCGTATCCAAGGGGCAACCCGTTTGGTGTTCGGTTCGAGCCCTGGCATTGGTGTGCGTCGCTCGACGAACCAACCTCCCGGATAACAGCGTCGCTGTAGATCGCTCGACTGAAGCGCAGGCACAACGACTCGAACCGAGTGCGCTCGGGCGGAGCCACCACATGCACGGTCACAGTCGGTTGCGTGATGTCGTCGAGAATGCGCTCGTTGTGCCAGTACTGTCTGCGTGCGCCGCTCTCATCATTCGTACCCGCCGTCCGCTCGTGATCGGGATCACCGGCTCGGTTGGCAAGACGACAACCAAGGAAATTGTTGCGGGCGTGCTGATGCATGCGCGCGACACGGTTGGGGCCGTGCACAAGACGCCTGGAAACCTGAACAACAACCTGGGCGTGGCGATGACCGTGCTCGGCTATGAGCGCTGGTTTTACGGGGCGCGCGACTGGCTGACGCACCTCCTGCTGCTGCCCTTCCGAACCTTCGCGCTCGCGACCCTGGCACCGTATCCAGACGTGCTGGTCCTGGAGATTGGGGCGGGGCTGCACGGCAGCGTTCCAGGCAACTGTCGCATCGTTCGTCCGACGATCGGTGTCGTCACGGAGATCGGTCCTGCTCATCTCGAACACTTCGGGAGCGTAGCGGAGGTCATCCGCGAGAAGAGCGCGATGGTGCGTGCCATTCCGCCTTCCGGCCTGGTCGTCCTGAACGGCAGTAATCCACTCGTCCTCGCGATGGCCGCGGAGTCGCGAGCCCCGGTCGTGGAAGTTGAGGGCCGGGGGATCGAGTTGGCTCGCAATGTCGCGCGCGCCATCGCTCGGCATCTCGGGGTTCCAGACACTGCGATTGAGACCGCGCTCGGCGACCTGAAGCCGGTGCGCCGCCGGCTGCAACGCATCGCGGCCGGCAAGATCACGATCATCGACGACTCGTTCAGCGCGAATCCCCTGTCGATGAAGCTGGCGCTCGACGAACTGGCGTCCAGTGCATCGCCAGGACAGAGGCGCGTGGCGATCCTCGGCACGATGCGCGAACTTGGTGTAGACACCGTGCGCTACCACGAGGAGATCGGGGCCTATGCGCGTGCCCGGGCCGACCTTCTGATCGGCGTCGGCGAGCACGTAACGCACTACCAGGTTCAGCGCTCCTTTGCGGATAGCCATAGCTGCGCCGCTGCTATCGGTAGCATCGTGCAAGCGGGGGATGCCGTGCTCATCAAGGGTTCAGCCGCAGTGGAGCTTGGCATTGTCGTGGAAGCCTTGAGGGACAGCGCGTCATTGTCCGCCATCAAATAGCCCCCACACCTGGAGAAGATCTCTTGGCTTTCGGCGCCTGGATTCTCGCCGTCACCGCAGGCGGCCGTCAGGAGACCGAGTGAATCGTTGGAACGGATGAGCCAGTTCCGCTGATCCCTTTGCCCGGCTACACGTGTCCTGACCACCACGTCTCGACTTGCTATACTTCCGCGGCCGGTGCGAACTCGCAGCACGTCCTCTTCTACATCGTCGAAGCTGAAGACGCTGTCCCAGGGGGAATGCTTGGCGCCTCGCCGCGCGAGGGTCTGATCAGGGCCGTTCCGTTCACCATCGACCCGTTTATCCCGACTATCGTCTCACGGCGCTCGGCGTGGGTGCGAACACGACCGCGTTCTCGGTCGCGGACTTCGTGCTGACGATAGTCGCTATAAACGAGGGGAGGTGAACGGAATATCGGTTATCAGACCCGCGCCGCAGCACAGCACCGATTCCCTCTCGGCACACCCGCCCAGCCGCAGCGGGCGCCACAACTGGGTAGGCTCGGTCGCATCTTGAGTGAAGTCGGTCGGCATGCGGAAGCCCTCCGGCATTACGCCGATCACCTCCACAACCACGTCGTTGAGCATGATGCGGCGGCCGATCAGGGCGCTGTCACCTCAGAACTGCGTCTGCCACAGGCCGTACCTGTTCGACATCGATATCGAACGCTGCCCGCAGTGCGGCGGCAAGCTGAAGATCATCGCCGCGATCGAAGACCCGGCCGTGATTGTCAGGATCCTCACGCATCTGGGCCTGCCTGCGAGAGCCCCGCCACGCGCCCCGGTGCGGCTGCCGGAGCTGATCCAGGCGGCCTGATACTCGATCCAAACACGGTTCTGCAGCAACGCCGATGCGGCGGCGCGGCCCACGCTCGCGTGTGGCGGTCAGCGTGCGTCGATATCCGCCCCGACGGGTCGACGCAAAGAACGAACAATCCACGCGCTAGGGCGATCTTCACCCAATACCGCGCGATTCACCGCTTCTCGGGCCCGCCGATACACTCGTGCATGGAGAGAAAGGTGGTTTGAATTTCCTATACGCTGTAGGCAAAGCCGAAGCCGCCGAGCGCGCCGGCCTTGCCCACGGCAAGCGCGAGCTCCGGCGTGGTGACGCCGGCCATCGGTGCCTGGAAGATCGGCACCCGCAGGCCCAGCCTCCTCGAGAGCGCCGTGTCGAGCATCAGAGCC
>JBAVOG010000848.1:0-3124 GCA_049691875.1 Burkholderiales bacterium
GCTATCGCCTGCTCGCGATGCCCGAGCGTGCGCGCGAAGGCGCGCGGCTTCCCACCGTGCGCCTGGCGGACACGCGATCCGAAAAGGTGGTGGACGGTCTCACGGAATCCCTGGCCGCCGCGATCGCGGCGCGGCTCGACCGTGGCGAGCAGACGCTGCTTTTCCTCAATCGCCGCGGCTATGCGCCGGTGCTGGTGTGCAATGCGTGCGGCTGGACGGCGGGTTGCCAGCGCTGCTCCGCGCACCTCGTCGTGCATCTCGCCGATCGGCAGCTGCGATGCCATCACTGCGGACACGCGGAAACGATCCCGCGCACCTGCGTGCAGTGCGGCAACGTCGATCTCGTGCCGTTCGGCCGCGGAACGCAGCGGCTGGAAGCCGCGCTCGCCGAGCGCTTCCCGGCGGCGCGCCTCCTGCGAGTGGACAGCGACAGCACGCGCGGCAAGGGCCGCTGGGAGAAGATGCGCGGCCAGATCAACGCGGGCGAGGCGGACCTCCTGGTCGGCACCCAGATCATGGCCAAGGGCCACGACTTTCCGCGGTTGACGCTGGTGGGCATTCTGCACGCCGACGCCGCACTGCTCGCAGCCGACTACCGCGCACCGGAGCGCCTCTTCGCGCAGCTCTATCAGGTCGCGGGGCGCGCTGGACGCGCCGAGATTCCGGGCGAGGTCATCGTGCAGACCCGCTATCCGGGCCATCCGCTTTACAGCGCACTCGTCGCGCACGACTACGGGCGATTCGCCGATGCGCAGCTTGCCGAGCGCGAGCAGGCGGGGTTCCCGCCCTTCGTCTACGAGGCAGTGCTCCGCGCGGAAAGCGATGCGCTCGATGACGCGCTGGGATTTCTCACCCGCGCGACCGCAAGCGCTCCCGGCGACGACGTCGTCACCGTCTACGATCCGGTGCCTATGAGCGTGGTGCGCATCGCCGGCCGCGAGCGGGCGCACGTGCTGGTGCAGTCGCGGTCACGCCGGGCGCTGCAGACCTTCTTGCGCGAGTGGATGGCGCGGTTGCACGAATTCAAATCGAATCGCGTCCGCTGGCACATCGACGTCGATCCGGTGGAGTTCTAGAACCTATCTCATAATCCCACGCGGATCACGGGGGATTGTGAGATAGGTTCTAGAGAGTCTTTAGCTTTTCAGCAGGACTTCGCCCTCGATCTCGACCGGGATCCCGAACGGCAGCTCGGCCATTCCTACGGCCGAGCGGGCATGCGCCCCGCGCTCGGGGCCGAAGACTTCGACGATGAGATCAGTGAAGCCGTTGATCACCGCCGGCGTCCGATCGAATCCGGGCGCGGCGTTCACCATACCGCACACGCGCACCCAGCGATCGATCCGATCGAGGTCGCCGAGCGCGCCTTTCAAGCTTCCGAGGATCGACAGTGCAGTAAGTCGAGCCGCGCGATAGCCCTCCTCCGGGGACACTTCCGCGCCGACCTTGCCGAGCGGCCTGGCGAGTGTGCCGTCGACCTCGGTCGGACCATGTCCCGAAATGATTGCGCGGTCGCCGACAACGTGAACCCACGGAAACGGCAGCTTGGCCCCTGGCGGTAGGACCAGCGGGGCGGGGAGCGCGAGACCCAGATCGCGGAGTCGGGATTCGATACTCACGCGAAATGACGCGCGCAGCGTGCGGGTAGCCCGTCAGCGCAGCCAGGGTGCCTGCCAGGCAGGCGCCGGTCCCACCGTGAGACGGATGTCGCGTGACATGCGCAGCGCATCTTCCTCGCCGCGATAGTAGCGAGCGACCACCCCTGCGGAGCGATATCCCAGCCGCTCGTAGAACTTGCGCGCGCCGACGTTGCTGCGCCGTAGCTCGAGCTCGATCATTTCGATGCCCGCGACGAGCGCCGACTCCTCGAGCCACTGGGTCATGCGCCGGCCGAGTCCGGCACCCTGATAGCGCGAATTCACGGCCAGCAGGTTGAGACGAGCGCGGTCGTCGCCGAAATGCATGATCGCGAAGCCCACGACCTGATGACCGTCGCAGGTGGCGATGGATGTCGTATCGCGATTGGCGATGCTCCGCGCCACGCGCGCCGGCGTCCAGGACCAGCCGAGCCCGGGTTCGATCAGATCGCGCGACATGACGGCGATCGCCTGGGCATCAGCCGGAAGGGCAAGCCGGAGCGTGATTCTTGCTGCAGTCATACGTGCGCGCTAGGTCGGGGTATGTCGCCGCGGAGCGACATCGATGATGCCGCCAAAACAGCAGCTTGGCAAACCAACTCCGGCCGCTGTCGTGACATGGAGACAGGGGCTGGGGCGCGCCCGGCACTCTCCGCGGTCACCCGGCAGGCAAGCCCGAAATGTTTTGAACACGCCGCCGACGGCTGCCGCCGCCCAACTCGTTGATTCGACAAGTCTGCGACAACGGGTGTACCCTGAGCCAAGCCGCACGGTCCCTGGACGGCCCTGCACTTCGAATGCATTGGCCCAGTCCAGGCATGGCCCTTGCACAAAGCGGCTTCCTGCCAACGCAACCACGAACGAGCCGGAGGAAAGATGCTGAATAGACAGGGCCTGTTCACTAGCAATCGAGACGATCGCCAGCGCCGCGAATCGGGTAGTTCTGCGCCCGCAGCGGTCTCCACGCCGCCGCCCGTGGAACCCACCCGCCGCAACGAGCCTGCGCGTACGGAATCCGCTGGCCCGTCATCGTCCGGCACGGCCCCCGCCAAGAGCGACGACGCGAGCAAGAGCCGGCTGATCGTCGGGCCGGAGATCACGCTGAAGAGCGCCGAGATCACCGACTGCGACACCATCGTGGTGGAAGGCCGCGTCGAGGTGGCGACCGATGCGCGGGTCATGCAGATCGCCGAGACCGGAACGATCGTCGGGACCGTGAGCGTCGATATCGCGGAGGTTCGCGGTCGCTTCGAGGGCGAGCTCACCGTGCGTAAGACGCTCGTCATCCATCCGACCGGCCGCGTGACGGGCAAGATTCACTACGGGAAACTCGTGATCGAGGAAGGCGGCGAGCTGACCGGCGAGGTCGGCACGCTCAACGCATCCAAGCCATCGGTCGCACTCGCGACACCGTCGCGGCCCTCGGAAAGCAATTCCGCCGCCCGCGCCTGACCTGCTCCGGTTGCCCGGCCGGCGCGCAACAGCGC
>JBAVOG010000849.1:0-3549 GCA_049691875.1 Burkholderiales bacterium
GGGCCAGTGCCTCGTGGGGGCCGAGCACGCGTTCGACGAGCACCTCGACGCGCCCCCCCGTCGCGCGGACGCCCGACACGCGCGCCTTGATGACCTTCGTGTCGTTGAACACGAGCGTATCGCCTGCCTCGAGGAACTGCGGCAGCTCGGAAAATCTATGGTCGGAGATCGCCTCGCCCGCGAGGCGCAGGAGGCGCCCCTCCGTACGTTCGGCCGGAGGATGCTGCGCGATCAGCTCGGGAGGCAGCGCGTAGTCGAAGTCCTTGGGCGTGAGCCCGCTCGGTTGCTGGGGGTCGATCATTGCAACATAATCGCGCACTCGTGCCGGGATGGCGGAACTGGTAGACGCACGGGACTCAAAATCCCGCGCCAGCGATGGCGTGAGAGTTCGATTCTCTCTCCCGGCACCATCTAACATCTTTCCCTAAGTGCATCACCGTTGCATCAAGGTGCAGTAATCCATTGATGCTTCTGGCGAAGTAAGCTCGCTTCGCTGAAACAAGGTGCATGACGCTAACGCCTGAATGCGGCCGAACGCAAGAGTTTCAGGCGGATCGACTGGCGGATCGGTAAAGGGGTGCTTAGATGGCGACGCGACTGCTTGGGGCGAAGCTCAACCTACTATCGGCGCGGGAAGTGCTGAACACGCATGACTGCGAGAAGTTCGACGGCGGCGGGCTCCTCCTCCGTTGCTCCGGCAATCGTGCGACCTGGGTATTCCGGTACACGAGCCCAACCGGCAAGCGGCGCGAGATGGGGCTCGGCGCGTGCGCTAGGCATAATGCGAGGGCTGCCGGCGAGAGCCTTGCCTTGGCGCGTGACCTAGCAGACAAGGCGCGGGCGCTACTTGCGTCCGACCCGCCGCGTGATCCTATTGACGAGCGGGGCAAGGTCAAGCGGGCGGCACATGATGCCGAGCGCCAGCGTAAGGCGGAGAAGAAGCAGGACCAAGCGACCCTCGCCCGCGTTGCCCGTGCCTACCATGAGAAGCACCTCGAGCCGAGGCTGCCTGCCAAGCTCTCGGCGGACTGGATCAATTCCCTGGAAAACCACGTTCCGCCCGCGCTCTGGCACAAGCCGATAGCGGAGGTCACGCGGGCCGACCTGCTGGAGTTCCTTCGCGACATTCAAGGGCGAATGGCCGATACCGCGCAGCGAGTCCGTCGAAGGCTGGACGAGGTTTTCGAGGAGGCGATTGAGCAGAGTATTGTGGACCTCAATCCCGTGGCAATGCTGGGTCGCTGGCCTTTCTCTCGAGGAAGCGGCTGCCAAAGTCTCAGAGGCGTCGCCAGTTCTGCTTAAATCCTGGGGCTTCAAGAGGCGGCGTCTTGGCGAAACTCGGATTCGCGATGCTTGGGCAGCGAACATGGGGGAGGCACTCCTACTTCTCGGCATCGAACGCGTCCGCGCTGAACATCCGTGGACGCACGAAGAATCTCGACGTCTAAACGCGATCTATCGGGAGCAGGAATGGCGCGTCTCGCCGGAGAAATCGCCGAATAAACCGGCGTGACATGCTTGGGGCCAGGATGCAGGATGCGACTGACACTACTGCATCCGACTGGATACCACTATGCACCCAAGTCCCACTGACGACTCTCCGCTGCTGCTGTCAGCCCCCGAAGCAGCGCGACTCCTCGGGGTCAGCGAACGCAAGTTCCACGAGCTACGGCACGAGCCCAACTTCGTGCCGGCGCTGGTGCTCGGCGTACGCTGTGTGCGATTTTCGCGCCCAGCGCTCATTGCGTATGCGGAGTCGCTCCCGCGGGCGGGGGTCCTGCCCGAGCCGTCGCATCTGGCGGCGCGACGGCGGTGATACCGCCCAACCCCGGACTCGCTCGTGTGCAGGAGCTCGAATCGCTGAGCGACGGCGAGTTTTGGCGCGAATGGCGTGACATGTCAGAGGACAGCAAACGGGCAATCCCGGCCACGCATCGCACAGCGTGCTATGAGAGATTTGCCCGCGTCTCACCCGCACGCACGGTTCCCGATCAGCGCGAGGCCGCCGTGGACGCAGGCTTGCGTCGCGGTGCGATAGCTCCCGTAGCGCTTCCGCCCGTAATCTCGCGCCGCCTCGCGGACGTGCGCGCTGTGCCGATCCGGTGGCTCTGGCCCGGCCGGATTGCGCGCGGCAAAGTAACCCTCATCGCCGGCGATCCTGGGCTAGGCAAGAGTCAGCTATGCCTCAGCCTCGCCGCGATCGTATCCACAGCCGGCCTTTGGCCCGTCGATCGCACGCGCGCAGAACGCGGCTCGGTAGTAATCCTTTCCGCGGAGGACGACGCAGGGGACACGCTCCGGCCGCGCCTGGAAGCTGCGGATGCCGACCTCGACCGATGCCATGTGCTCGACGCTGTCCGCGTGGAGTCCCGGGAGGGCATGCCTACGACCCGGATGTTCTCGCTGCGAGAGGACCTCGATCGGCTATCGTGGCTGCTCGATCAGATTGGCGATGTCACGCTCGTGGTTATCGACCCGATCAGCGCATATCTGGGCGGCACTGACTCGCATGTAAATGCGGACGTGCGCGCGCTCCTCGCCCCCCTTAGTGAGGTGGCTGCCCGGCACAGCGTGGCGATCGCCGCCGTCTCTCATCTCAACAAAAGCGGCTCACAGCAGTCCCTCCTGCGCGTAACGGGCAGCCTTGCATTCGTCGCCGCGGCACGGGCCGCCTACATCGTGGCCCGGCATCCGGACGATGCCTCTCGGCGCGTGATAACACCCGTGAAGAACAACCTCGGAGACGATCAGACCGGTTACGGCTACAGGATCGAAGCCCACCGGCTGCCTGGCGGGATCGTAACCTCGCGCGTGATCTGGGAGCCTGATCCAGTCACTGTGACGGCCGATGAGGCGCTCGCGCCTGGGCAGGCGGCGGAGGAGCGCTCCGCTGTCGACGAGGCAGCCGATTTCCTGCTCGGATTGCTCTCGAACGGGCCGGTCTCATCAGGGCGGGTACGGGTCGACGCCAACGGTGCTGGACACTCATGGGCAGCAATCCGGCGGGCGAAACGAATCCTTGGCGTCCAGGCCGAAAAGGAGGGGCTGAGGAGCGGCTGGACGTGGCGGCTTCCGCCAAAGGCGCTCACGGACCTCGAAGATGCTCAAAGGAAAAGCGTGAGCACCTTCGACGATTTTGAGCACCTTTGTGGGAGCGAAGATGGGTCGGCTACCGCCGAAGAGGGTTCGCTGTGACATCACAGGAGGTCATAGAAGCCGCCCGAGCGCACGGGGTAGAGGTGTGGGTCGAGGGTTCGGCTTTGCGGTACCGGACCGTCGCCGGTCCTCTGCCGGCCATGATTAGGGATCTGCTCGTCAACCATAAGCCCCGGCTGCTGGCTGAGCTCGCGCGCGGCATTTCCGGCGGTCGAGCCCGTATCGGCGACGCGACAAGAAAAGCCGAGAAATCGGACGCTGCGGCGCAAGGGGCGCACCGCGTCTCTGTGGGGGCCGTGGTTCAGCTGCGCCTCATCCTCCAGCAAGACGATGGCCTTCGAATAGAAACCATCCTAGCGATCCCCAAGGACCGTTATGACGGCATACGGGTGT
>JBAVOG010000850.1:0-6151 GCA_049691875.1 Burkholderiales bacterium
GCGTCGCGGACCGCGACGCGCTCGCCGCGAACCGTGCCCTCACGCCAGACCCGCGTACGCGGGTCGAACTCGCCGCGCGTGGCATCGCACAGGCGACGGTTCACACGGTCGAGCAGCAACTGGGTCATCGGCACTCCAGACAGGATGTCGGCGGACCCGATGATAGGCGCGCTTTGCACAACGCGCGAGCGGAGCCGTTGGTGGCGATTCAGTAAAAGGGGGAGAAGCTCCCCAGGTGGTGTGTTGGCCCTGCCGGCCGGAAACGGTTGCGGTCAGCGTCCGCGACCATCGGCCGGACCCTCGATGAACGCTGCCGCGGCTTCCACGAAGGCCGCCGGGACGTCGGCCGACTCCTCCTCGAACCAGGTGCGCGCTGCGCGTCGCCCCGCCGTGACGACACGATCCAGACCGTGATACTGATCGATGCGGTCTTCGTTTGCGAGGTCACGCCACGCGTCGCTGATCCCGTACAGCTCGACGTCGGCTTTCTTGCCGAGCACTCCCTCGACATCCACGTAGGCCAGGTAGTAGGTGGCGATCTCGACGCCCCACGTCTCGGCGACCGCGCCGGGCGTTGCCGAAAGCGCAGCCATGCCCGGACGCAACGCCATCAGCTTCGAGCGGTGCGCCTCGACCAGCCCCAGCGCGAAACCGAGCGTGAACGACGCAAACGCATGATGGAAAAGCATGTGATGCGTGAGATCCTCGCGCCGCTCGTTGAGCACCACCACGGCGTGTCGCATGATCGCGTGCAGATCGCGCAGATGCTTGAGCGCGAACGGCACATCGAGCAACCGGTCGAAAGTCTCCTCCTCGTGCACCATGCGGAAGAGCGCCTCGTCGGCGTCGGAGTCGAGCGACTTGGCGTTCGAGGTCTTGCCGAGCGAGACATAGTCCTCGTCGTTCACGCCGCCCTCCTGCCGGGCGCGGCGCAGCCCCAGCGAGGAAACCAGCGACGATGCGTTCAATGTCTTGCTCACGGCCATGATCTCGAATCGTGACGAGGCACCCGAAACCTGCTACGCCGGCAACGCCAACACCGGCGACGACAACACCGGCGACGACAATAGTGTCACGCGGGGGGGCGGGGGAAGACCGCGCCAGGCCGGATACCCGCAGATTCCCGCAAATACCCGAAGTGGCACGCCCGTCCCGCGCCCATCTACCGCGGACGAGTCGAGTAGCTAGCAAGAACGATACCGGGAATCCGGGCTGGCCGCCGATCCTGCGCCGCAACAGGTCCGGGGAATCAGGCTTCGGGGATGCCAAGTACTTGATTCTGGTAGGCCGTGTAGGATTCGAACCTACGACCAACGGATTAAAAGTCCGCTGCTCTACCAACTGAGCTAACGGCCCAGGGAAAGGGTGCGATTGTATTTCCGCGACGTTGGGGGTGTCAACGAACGGACGCTTTCGACGAGCATGCGCACTGTCGCGCGTGCCGGCACTACGCCTCGCGCATCATGCGCCAGTATTCGATTTTCATCGTGATCGCGGCACCCGCGACGATCGACGCGAACGTGATGATCGAGCCGAGCGCGAGCGTGGAAAATCCGGTGATTCCCTGGCCGATGGTGCAACCGAGCGCCACGATGCCTCCGAAACCCATCAGCACGCCACCGACTACGTGCCGACCCATGTCGGCAGCGTCGCGAAAGCTTTCCCAGCGGAACGTCCGCGAGACCAGCGCGTAGCACGCCGACCCGGCCACCACGCCGATCGCCGAAGCGATTCCGAACGTAAGAATTCTCGACGCGTCGGTCCAGAGCATGAGCAGCTCGAGCAGGAACGCCTGCGGCGCGACGAACGAGAGCGACTCCATCCGATTGGTGTTCGTGGCGACCCATGCTTCCTGCAGCGTTTTCGGATCCTCGGCGACGTAGCCCAGCTTGCCGCTCACATACCAGCCGCCGACGACCACCAGACCGACCACCACGCCGCCCAGCAGGTTGTCGAACTTCCAAAACTCGCGCCGGACGAGCGCGAATGCCGCGAGCGCCCCGGCCACGACGATCATCAGGATCCACACCATCGTCGCGCGCTCGGCGCCGAACAGCCGGGCAGCGATTGATGGGAGATCCTGATTGCCGCCGAGCTGAACGCTCGCCTGCTCGAGCGCGCCGACCCGAAACACCCCGAACAGGCCCCGCAACGTCATGTAGGCGGCAATCGCCATGAAGACCACGACGATCAGCGACTTCAGATTGCCGCCGCCGAGACGGATCAGCGTCTTGGATCCGCATCCGGATCCCAGCGTCATGCCGACGCCGAACAGCACTCCGCCGACGATATACGAGAGCCAGGTGAAATTCGGGCTCGGGTAGATCGAGTTCGACAGCTTGACGACGCCCCCGATCTCGAGAAGCTGCGCGCCGACGATGGCGATCGCGATCGCAAGCAGCCACATCCGCATCCGATTCCAGTCGCCCATGTTGACGACGTCCGACACTGCGCCCATTGTGCAGAAGTTCGTCCGGTTGCCGACGAAGCCGAAAATAAAAGCGAGAATGAACGCGCCCCAGGTGACATAAGGCACCAGGGTCGCCGGATTCACGTCGGTCATGCTCCCCTCCGAGCGCCCGTTCCGGGCCGTCGCATTCTAGCGAACGGCGGAGGTCCCACGAGCAAATGCGCTACGCGGCGGATAACGCTCTTCTATGCAGCGCCCCTGGTGGGAGTGGCCGAACGCCCTTACCGGCGCGCCAGCCGCTGCTTGGCCTGCTCCGCCGCGGAGCTGTTCGGATACTTGGCGACCAGCGCTCGCAGCGTGTTCCGCGCGCCGTTCACGTCGCCGAGCTCGGCTTGGCTGCTCGCGATGTTGAGCATCGCGTCCGGCGCCTTCGCGTGGTCGGGCCAGGTCGACACGACTTTCTGTTGCTCGGCGATCGCAGTCTTGTAGTCGCGCAGCGCGTAATGCGCATTTCCGATCCAGTACTGGGCGGAAGGTGCCAGCGTGCTCGTCGGGTAGGTCTTCAGGAACTCCTTCAGCCCCTGGATCGCGGACCCGAAGTTGTTGGCTTTGAACTGCGCGAGCGCCGCTTCATAGGCCTGGGTCTCCAGCGCCAGCTGCTGCGCGTCCTTCTCCTTGTCCACGCCCACGAGCTCGATCTTGCGCAGTCGCGTGTCGAGGTCGACGTACAGATCCTTCTGGCGCTTGTCCAGACTCTCGACACGATTGGTGAGCACTTCGATCTGGCCGCGCAGCATCGCCATGTCGCGGCGCAGGCCCTCGATCTGATTCACGACCTCGAAGAGCGCCTTGCGATCCCGCTCACCCGCGTCGGTCTCCATGCGCGCGACGCGCGCTTCCAGCTTCTTGATCTGCGCGCGCGCGTCGTCGTCCTCGAACAACGCGTACGCGGGAAGCGCGGTACCGAGCGCGACCGCAATCACCACCGCCCGGACGTACATCAGAATTCACCCGTGTAGAGAAGATCCGCACGGCGGTTCTGCGCCCAGCACTCCTCGGTCTGCTCGGTGCAGCGGGGCTTCTCCTCGCCTAGACTCACCGACTCGATCTGCGCTTCGCCCGCGCCCATCAGCACCAGCGTGCGTTTCACCGCATCGGCACGACGCTGTCCGAGGCCGATGTTGTACTCGCGACTCCCGCGATCGTCGGCGTTGCCCTGGATCAGCATCTTCTTGGCCTGATTCTGCGCGAGATACTTGGCATGCGCCTCGAGCATCGGGCGGTACTCCGCCTTGATGTCGTCCCGGTCGAATTCGAAGAAGACGCTGCGCTTGGCAAGCGGGCTCGACGGATCCTTGAGGGGATCGCCGGGAATGGTGGTCGTCGAGATCGGCTGCGTCGAGGTGCCGTCTCCCTTGCCGGCGCCACCCCCGGGCGTGCGATCCTCGACCGCCGCTCCGGACTCGCTATCGGGTGTGCTCGAGCAGGCCACCAGCGCTACGGCAACCGCCACCGCAAGAAGCAATTGTTTCATCGGGCTTCCTCCTAGATTCGTCGTTAAATGGTTCCTAGTTCAAAAACGGTCCCCAGGCAGGCTCGCGAACGTCGCCAGCCTGAACGGACAAGCGCTGCTTGACCCGACCGTCGCTCGACACCGCGGCGAGTATTCCGCGGCCTCCCGTGTTCGTGGCATACAGGATCATGCGCCCGTTGGGAGCGAAGCTCGGCGATTCGTCGCGCCCCGTATCGGTCAGCACCTGAACCTGCTTCGTGGCGAGGTCCATGATCGCCACCTGGAACCGCCCGTCTTCACGACGCACGAACACGAGCGATTTTCCGTCCGGGCTGACACGCGGCGTGACGTTGTAACTTCCCTGGAACGTGACCCGCCTCGGACTTCCGCCGGCCACCGGGATGCTGTAGATCTGCGGGCTCCCGCCGCGGTCCGAGGTGAAGTAGATCATCTCGCCGTCACGGGAAAAATAGGGTTCGGTATCGATCGCCTGCGAGGAATTCAGGCGGCGCACGTCCGAACCGTCGGCGCTCATCAGAAAGAGCTGCGAGCCGCCTTCCCGCGAGAGCACCACCGCCAGGCTGCGGCCGTCGGGCGACCACGCCGGCGCCGAGTTGGAGCCGCGGAAATTCGCGACTGCGCGACGTTGCCCGGTCGCGAGCGAGTGAACGTACACGACCGGCTTCTTGTTCTCGAACGACACGTACGCGAGACGGCTTCCATCGGGGGACCAGGCCGGCGACAGGATCGGCTCGTCGGACGCGAGCGCGGTCTGTGCATTCGCGCCGTCCGCATCCGCGACCTGGAGCTGGAAGCGAGCGCCGTTCTTCACCACGTAGGCGATGCGCGTGGAGAACACTCCCCTCTCTCCGGTGAGCCGCTCGTAGACGAAATCCGCGATGCGGTGCGCCGTGGCACGCGCCTGCTGCGCATTCAGCGTGAAGGCGAGCGCGCCGAGCTGGGCCTGCTTGGGCACGTCGTAGAGTCGGAAGCGCGCCTCGTACCGGCCGCCACCGATCGGATACACCCCGCCAACCACGACGGCATCGGCATTCTTCTCGCGCCACGGCGCATAGTCGATGCTGGACACGTCGCTCAGGCTCTGGGGACCCGTGTAAAGGGTGCGAAAGCGGCCACTGCGCGCAAGGTCCGCTTCGATCACGTCAGTGATCGTCGGCGTGAGCGCCCGTTCGCCGGCGAACGGCACGATGGCGATCGGGATCTGGTTGCCGCCCGCACCCGTGATCTCGATGGTGAGCTGCGCGCGTGCGGGACCCGCAGCCAGGAAAACGGCAAAGAGAATTGAAATCAGCGCGGCGCGAAGCAATCGAATCACCCGTTCGACGAAAATTCGATGGTATTGAATGGCATCAGATGGCAGTGAAGAGCGTTCAATCGCGCGCGACGACGACGCGAGCGGGGGGGGTCGCGCGTGACGATGTGAAATTATACGTGAGATCGCACCGCGAACCGACTGTCGTCGCACGCCGACACCTCCGTGGGCAGGTCGTCGCACGTTTCGTCGTGCGCTTCATCGCTTGTCGCTCGGGCGGAATTTCAGGCGCAGGGTCGGCTGAAAAACTTCCCGTTGCTCGGGCAGCGGCAGCGGCGAGCTCTTCAGAATGGCGCGCTCCCATGCGTCGTCCAGCGCCTTGTTGCCGCTCGAGCGCGTGAGCTTCACGCTCAGGATCTCGCCCGTCGGAAGCTGTTGCACCAGAAACTCCGCTTCCGGATCTCCGGCGAGCGTGGGCGGCAGGATCACGTTGCCGCGGATCTTGGCGCTGATCTTGTCGCGGTATCCCGCAAGCGCATTCGGGTCCCCCTGGACCGACGCCGAAACACCTTCGCGTTGCCCCGGCTGCGGAGACGCCTTGGCGAGCTCGCTCATCATGCGCTTCTGGGTCTCGCGCTCGAGTTCGGAGGCGAGCTGCTTGTCTGCTGCGGCTTGAGCCGCGCGCTCCTTCTTCTCGCGCTCGACCTTCGCCCGCGCCTCGTCCTCCTTGCGCTTCTGCTCCGCCTCCGCGCGGACCGCCTCTTCCTTGCGCTTCTTCTCGGCGTCCTCCCGCTTGCGCGCCTCCTCCTCCTTGCGCCTCTTCTGCTCGATCGCCTCGAGGCGCTTGCGCTCCTCCTCCAGCCGCTTGCGCTCCTTCTCCTGCTCGAGCGCGATATCGACTTTCTCCGGCGGTCTTGCTTCGACCTTCGGTTCCGGCGGCGGCGCAACCTTGGGC
>JBAVOG010000851.1:0-7312 GCA_049691875.1 Burkholderiales bacterium
GTCCATCAGGACGTCGCGGTCCACGGCATCCACCAGCATGCCGCGCCGGGTCGCAGGGAAGGCGGCGCAAAGTGCCACCTCGGCCAGTCCATACACGGGCGCGAGCGTGAGCGGATCGAGTCCGTGCGGCGCAAGGCGCGCCGCGAATCGCTCCATCGTCTGAGCGTTGATCGCCTCGGCGCCGTTGAACGCCCAACGCCATGAGGAGAGATCGATACCCTCGATCTCGCGCTCGTCGAGCCGGCTTGCCACGATCTCGTAGGCAAAATTGGGGGCCGCGGACATCGTGCCGCGGTAGTCGTGAATTGCCCGCAGCCAGCGGGATGGGCGCGATAAGAACGACACCGGAGACATGAGGACGAGCGGCACGGAAAAATAGAGCGTCGTGAGCCACGCGCCGATCAGCCCCATGTCGTGATAAAGCGGCAGCCACGAGACGAACACGTCGCGCGACGTTGCCTGCGCGGCGCGCCCCATCGCACGGATGTTCGCGAGAAGATGCGCGTGCGTCAGCACCACACCCTTGGGATTTCCGGTCGATCCGGAGGTGTACTGCAGGAAGGCGATGTCGTCCGGCGCAGCCGCGACGGGCGTGAAATCGTCGCCATGCGCGGCGAGCTCGGCTGGCGTCACGACATGCGTGAGCGTCGGAACGTCCCCCCGCAGCAGGCGTGCAACCAGCTTCGCCTCCGGCACCGTCACGAGCACACGGGCCTCGCAGTTCGCGAGAATGCCCGCCTGCCGGCGCAGATGATCCTCGATCTGCGACATGCGAAACGGCGGGTAGATGGGCACCGGGATCCCGCCTGCCATGAGGATGCCGTAATACGTGACGAAGAACTCGAGGGAGGTGGGCAACATGAGCGCGCACGCCTGCCGTGGCGCCAGTCCTGCCGCGACAAGTCCGGCTGCGATGCGCCGCGCGCGTGCCGCAAGGTCGCCGTGAGTCAGCGTCTGCCTTTCCAGATCCGTCGCGAGGAACGTGACTTCGAGGCGGTCGGGGCGTCGCGCGACGTGCCAGTCGAGCATCTCGATCAGTGTCCTGGCGTCATCGGGCTCACCGACCACCGCATCGGGTTCTCCGCTTCGCACGGTTGGCGCAACGCCTGTCCTGGTGCTCGCGCCATTGCCAGCGCCGCGCAATGCTCCGAGAAGATCGCCAAGGTTTTCGGCCGTTGCGGCTGCGCCTTCCGGAAGCCGCGCGTCGAATGCGCGCTCGACCCGCAGTCCAAGCTCGACCCGTGCCAGGCTGTCGAGCCCGAGATCGCGGTCGATGCTGCTGGCGAGCGTCACGTGCAGCCGACCGCGCGTATCGGGGCGCGTCTGCTCGACCAGCTCGCGGGCGACCGCGATCAGAAGCACGGCCCGGTCTTCCGCGCCGGCCGGCGTGTCGAGCTGTAGTGGCGAAGTTGACACGAAAAGCGTTCTCACGCGCGATCGGGACCCTGCATCTAGAACCTATCTCAAAATAGGATTGCGCTCGCAGACGAGGGGATATACAAGGGGCCCGCCCCTTGTTCGTTCGGGGATTTACAAGGGGGATTCCTCCCCTTGTTCGTACGCCCGCACTTGCATGAAGAACCTTGGTCGTAATTTCGAGACACCTTCTAGTATCCTACCCCGTCACACATTGCAAGAACCCGGCCCGGCATGCGTGTCCTGTTTGCAGCGAGCGAGGCGGCGCCACTCGTCAAGACCGGTGGACTTGCCGACGTTTCCGGTGCGCTTCCCGCTGCGCTACGTCGACACGGCGTGGATGCACGCCTCCTGATCCCCGCCTACCGGCCGGTGCGCGCGGCGCTGCCCGACGCGCGCGCGTGCGGCACGATTCCGCCCCATGCAGGTCTGCCTGCGGCGCGACTGCTCGAAGCACGCGCCGGAAACGGCGTACCGACCTATCTCGTCGACTGTCCACCGCTATACGATCGGGACGGTGGGATCTATCAAGATGAATCGGACGCCGACTGGTTCGACAACGCGCTGCGCTTCGGCCTCCTCTCGCGCGCCGCCGCGGTGCTCGGTTGCGCCAGCTCGCCGCTCAAGTGGCATCCGCAGGTGATTCACTGCAACGACTGGCACACCGGGCTCGCTCCCGCCTATTTGCGCAGCGCGCCCGACGCACGCGCCGCCAGCATGATCACGATTCACAATCTGGCATTCCAGGGAGTTTTCAGCGCATCGCTGCTCGCGATTCTCGGCCTCGCGCCCGAGACCTACGCGATCGACGGACTGGAGTACCACGGCGGCATCTCGTTTCTCAAGGCAGCGCTTTCCTACGCGGACGCGATCACCACGGTCAGCCCGACCTATGCGCACGAGATCCAGTCGGCGGAGCTGGGATTCGGACTGCAGGGGCTGCTCGCACATCGCGCCGCCGAGCTGAGCGGCATCCTCAACGGGATCGACGTCGACGAGTGGGATCCCGCGCGCGATCCGAACATCGCCGTCCAGTACGGTCCCGCCACGCTCGAGCGAAAGCGCGCCAACAAGCGGTCGCTGCAGGAGTTTTTTGGCCTCGAGCGCGATCCGGACATTCCGCTCGTCGCGATGGTGAGCCGGTTCACCTGGCAGAAGGGCATCGATCTCGTCATCGAGGCCGCGCCGCGCATTCTTCGGCTCCCCGCGCAGCTCGCGCTCGTCGGCGCCGGAGAGCCCGGCGCGGAGGACGCCGTCCGGGAAATCGCCGCGCGCAATCCGGGCCGAGCGGCGGCATACGTGGGTTACGACGAAGCGCTCGCGCACCGCGTCGAAGCGGGTGCGGACATCTTCCTCATGCCCTCGCGCTTCGAGCCGTGCGGCATGAATCAGATGTACAGCCAGCGCTACGGCACGCCGCCGGTGGTTCGCGCGACCGGCGGACTCGTCGACTCGGTCGTGGACTGCGCCCCGGAGTCCCTCGCGGCCGGCACCGCGACGGGCTTCGTCTTCAAGCTTGCCACCGCCCTCGCGCTGCTCGACACGGTCGAGCGCGCAGTGGCGGCCTACCGCGATCCCCCCACCTTTCGGGCCCTGCAATTGAACGGCATGGAACGCGACTTCAGCTGGAAGGCAAGCGCGGAGCGCTATGCGGAAATCTATGTGCGCATTGCCGGCCGCGGCGCGCGCGTGGCACAGGCCTGATCTAAGCCCGGTCCCAGAGTACGTCGCATCTCTTCTGGGCAGCTCGCTCGAGCAGCTCGATGAGCGGAAATGCACGCTGGCGAATCGAGACGACCGGCTCCTTGTCACCCGGATCCCCAGCCGAGGACCCCTGCTCCGGGCCGAGCTCGGGCGCCGCCGCCACGGTCGCCTTCAGCCGCTCGAGCGCGGGCGGTACATCCTGCGCGAGGATCGCGCCGGGCACGGTTCCACTGTGCCCCATCATCTTGAGCAGCGTCACGGCAACGTCGCCGAACATCGCGAATCCGCCGGCCTGACTGTCGAATCGAATGAGCATAGCCTGGATTCTACAGGTCACTGGACCAAGCGTGCCACGACTGGTCGCATCCGGACTACCGGAAGACGCGTATTGATTCGAACCTGCCTGTAAGGGCATGCTCGCTGGCGCGACCACACTCCGCGCGATTTCAACGGAGAAGAGGAAATGAGCACTCGATTCGACGCGATCGTCGTCGGTGCCGGGCAAGCTGGACCCGGGCTGGCGGTGCGGCTCGCCAAGTCCGGCCGCAAGACTGCGCTGATCGAGCGCAATCTCTTTGGCGGTACCTGCGTGAACACAGGCTGTATCCCGACGAAGACGCTGATCGCGAGCGCGCGCGTGGCGCATGTCGCGCGCGGCGCGGAAGCGTTCGGTGTCGGATCGGGCTATCAGGTGAGTGTCGACATGCGCAGGGTCAAGGCGCGCAAGGACTCCGTCGTGGAAGCCTCGCGCAACGGCGTCGAGAAGTGGCTGCGCGGCACGCCGGGTCTGAGCGTCATCCAGGGCCACGCGCGGTTCGTCGGGCCGCACGCGCTCGCCGTGGACAGCGCGACCTATGAAGCCGGGCAGATTTTTCTGAACGTCGGTGGACGTCCGAGCGTACCTCCCGTCGACGGGCTTGCTTCCGTGCCCTACCTGACGAGCTCGACGATCATGGACGTGGATTTCCTGCCCGAGCACCTCGTCATCATCGGCGGCAGCTATATCGGACTCGAATTTGCACAGATGTACCGACGGTTCGGTGCCGATGTCACAGTCGTGGAGATGTCGCCGCGCATCATCCCGCGCGAGGATCCCGAAATCTCCGTTGCGGTCCAGACGGCGCTCGAGCAGGAGGGCGTGAAGATCCACACCGGCGCGCAGTGCATCGCCGTGCGCAGAGACGGCAATGGCGTTGTGCTCCGGGTGAGTTGCGAGGAGTCTCCGCCGGCCATTCGAGGTTCGCACCTGCTGGTGGCCGCCGGGCGGCGTCCCAACACCGACGATCTCGATCTCCGCGCAGCCGGAATCGAGACCGACGCCCAGGGCTACATTCCCGTGGACGAGGCACTGATGACCAGCACGTCCGGCGTGTACGCGCTGGGCGACGTCAACCGCCGTGGCGCGTTCACCCACACGTCGTACAACGACCACGAGATCGTTGCCGCGAACCTGCTCGACGGCGCGCAGCGCAAGGTCTCCGACCGAATCCCCGCCTTTGCGCTGTTCGTCGATCCGCCACTCGGGCGGGTCGGAATGACCGAGGCGGAAATTCGCCGGCGCGGGCGACCGGCGCTGGTCGCGTCCATGCCCATGACGCGGGTTGGTCGCGCCCGGGAGCGCGGCGAGACAACCGGAATGATGAAGGCGCTGGTCGACGCCGAAACCAGTCAGATCCTCGGCGCGTCGATATTCGGCATCGAGGGCGACGAGGTCATCCACGTCCTCGTCCTGGCGATGACTGCGAAGCTGCCCTACACCGCGATCCAGACCGCGATGCCCATCCATCCGACCGTCGCGGAGCTGCTTCCCACGCTTTTCGAGGGTCTGACACCGCTGGCGTGAGGATCACGCTCACAGCCAGATCATCAGCCCCATCTCGAAGGGGTGCGTTAGCAGCGCGTGACACGGGTAGACCCGGATGCGATATTCGAGCTGGCCGCACTGGTCCGGAGTGAGCTCGAGGGCAAAGCGTTGCTCGCCGGTTTCGGCGATTGGCCCGGCTGCGGCAAGCACGAATCGATTCTGCCGGCGCGGGTGATTCATCACGATTTCGACCACCACGTCGTCCGGCGACAGCCCGTTCAGCGAAACTGCGATCTCGGCCAGAAACGAATCGCCGAAGGCGATGCGCTTGCTGGGCGCGTCAAGGCGGCGAACGCTCACGCTGGGCCACGCGTGGCGCACGCGCGACTTCCATGTTGCCAGGGCGACGGCGCCTGCGCACCGGTCCTCCGCGAAGCGGCGCCCCTGCTGGGACGCCGGCACGTAGGCCTTGGCGACATACTCACCCACCATTCGCGCTGCGTTGAAGTGCGGCGCTATCGAAGCGATGGAGCGCTTGGCCATGCGGATCCATTCGGGTGAGTGCCCGATATTGCCGCGCGCGTAGTAGAGGGGCATGACGTGATCCTGCAGAATCTCGTAGAGTGCGCGGCTCTCCTCGCGATTGCGCCGGTAGTCATCGGCAGCATCTGTGGCCGGCTTGATCGCCCAGCCGTTGGTGCCGTCATAACCCTCTTCCCACCAGCCGTCGAGCACCGAGAGGTTGATGACTCCGTTCATCGCCGCTTTCATGCCCGACGTTCCGGAGGCCTCAAGCGGAAAGATCGGGTTGTTCAGCCACACGTCGACTCCCGACACGAGCCTGCGACTGAAGTGCAGGTCGTAGCCCTCCACGAGCAGGATCCGTCCTTCGAACTCGGGCATCCGGGCAACGTGCGACACCTGCCGGATCAAGTCCTGGCCGGGTTTGTCGGCGGGGTGCGCCTTGCCGGTATAGATGAAAAGCACGGGTCGGTCGGGATTGCTCGTGATCTCCCTTAGCCACTCGAGATCCTCGAACAGAAGTCCCGCTCGCTTGTAGGTCGCAAATCTTCGGCCGAAGCCGATGGTGAGCACGTTGGGATTCGCGGGGTCGGCGTACTTGAACAACCGGTCGAGATGGGCCTCGCTGCCCTGGTTCCGCACGTGCGCCCGTCGAATGAGATACCGCACCAGGTGCAGGAGCTGCGACTTCAGGTATTGATGCATGCTCCAGAAGTAATGATCGGGCAGATGGGCGATCTGATTCCACATCGCGCGGTTGGCGAATCGCTGGCTCCACCCAAGGCCCAGCGTGCGGTTGAACACTTCGACCCACTCCGGCGCCAGAAAAGTCGGCACGTGCACGCCGTTCGTGACGTAGGTGACCGGGTTTTCCTCGGGCGTGATCTGCGGCCAGAGTTCCCGGAGCAGGTTGGCGGAGACGCCGCCGTGAATGCGCGACACGCCGTTGTGGATGCGCGATCCGCGCACCGCGAGTGCCGTCATGTTGAAATCCGCAATCGTCGGCGTGCGTCCCAGTGCGAGAAGCTGTTCGGATGTGATGTTGAGCTCTCGGCAGTAGCCGCCGAAATAGCTCTCGATCATGTCCGCCGAGAACTGATCGTGCCCGGCGGCCACCGGAGTGTGTGTGGTGAACACGGTGCTTGCAGCCACCGCCTCGAGCGCCGAGGGAAAATCCAGCCCCTGGCTCATGACATTGCGCACGCGCTCCAGCACAAGAAACGCAGCGTGTCCCTCGTTGATGTGCCACACCGTCGGCTTGAGGCCCATCGCTGCGAGCGCACGTGTGCCGCCGATCCCCAGAACGATCTCCTGCTCGATGCGGGTGGTTCGATCTCCGCCGTAGAGTCGATAGCTGATCGCGCGATCCGCGGACGCGTTTTCCTCGACGTCGGTGTCGAGCAGGTACAGCTTGACGTGACCGGCACGGACGGACCAGACGCGCAGCGCGACGGAGCGACCGGGAAGCTCGACCGCGATGCGCAGCTCGGCACCGGCGTCGTCGGCCACGAGAGTAACCGGTAAATCGTCGAAGTCGGAGTCTGAATAAGCGACGTGCTGGTTGCCGTCGCCGTCGATCGTCTGCTGGAAATAACCTTGCCGATAGAGCAGCCCGACGCCGACGAACGGCACACGCATGTCGCTCGCCGCCTTGCAGTGGTCGCCGGCGAGTATGCCTAGCCCCCCCGAATAGATCGGGCAGCTCTCGTGAAAGCCAAACTCGAAGCAGAAGTACGCGACGAGATCGCTCTGGCGCAGGCCCTTCGCACCATTCACGCGCGTCGGCTCGCCATGGTAGGTATCGAATGCGGAAAGCACCCGGTTGAAATTGCTCAGGTACACCGGGTCGGCGGCCGCATCGACGAG
>JBAVOG010000852.1:0-2541 GCA_049691875.1 Burkholderiales bacterium
CCCATGCCCAGCGCGGCCCAGGCCTTGCCGCGAGCGATGTCGAAACGCAGCACGCCGCATCCATCCTCCCGCTTGAACGCGACCAGATTCCCGCCGGCGTCCAGCACGGCGACGGCAAGCGGCAGCAGCGCCTCCTTCGCGCGTATTGCGATGGCTGCATCGACGATTTTCGCGGCGACGGAAAGTGCCAGGCTCGATTCGATTGCACGCAGATGTTCGGCCACGGCAGCTCCAATGAATGGCTCAAAGCCCTGAATATATCGACAATTCCATCCACCAGTCGTGCTCCGAATGACGGTGGGCCATGGGAACCTGCGGAGCCACAGTGAACCACGCATGACTCCCCGCTCGAGCGATTTCCGAATAACATTCGACCCGATGGCGGAGATCGGGCGCGCTGCCGACCCCGCACAACCGGAGCATTGAAAAATGAACGACCGCACCTACGACCGCACGCACGAGGACCTCGGCAACATGGTTGCGCTCGAGCACGTCAATCTTTCGCACGACAACCAGCAGCTCGCAATCCTGTATTACGTGGTCGGATTGGGCCTGACCCGCGATCCGTACGTGGTGGTGGGGCTCGAGAACATGTGGGTGAACGTCGGGCGCAATCAGTTTCATCTGCCGACGCGCGGCAAGCAGGTGTTGCGCGGTCGGGTCGGCGTCGTCGTTCCGGATCTCGATGCCGCGGCAAAGCGCCTGGAGCGGGTCGTGAAACCGCTCGCCGGGACCGCGTTCTCATTCAAGCGCGGCGACGGCCATATCGACGCGACGTGCCCGTGGGGCAATCGCGTGCGGCTGCATGCGCCGTCGCCGGAATTCGGCACCCGGACGCTCGGCATACCCTATGTCCAGTTCGACGTCCCGCCCGACGCAGCCGCGGGCATCGCCCGTTTCTACCGGGAGATCCTGAGCGTGCCGGCCAAGGTGGAGACACGCGAAGGCGCGCCCACGGCGGTCGCCGTTGCCGGGAAATCGCAGTTGCTCATCTACCGCGAGACGCAGGACGAGATCCCTCCGTACGACGGGCATCACATCCAGGTCTATCTGGCTGACTTCTCCGGGCCGCACGCAAGGCTGAGCGAGCGCGGACTGGTGTTCGAGGAGAGCGATCAGTACCAGTACCGTTTCAAGGACCTCGTCGATCCGAAGAGCGGGAAAGTGCTCTTCACGATCGAGCATGAGGTGCGCAGCGTGACCCACCCGCTGTACGGCCGCGATCTCGTCAACCGCAATCCGGATCAGACGAACCTCGATTACGTCCGCAACGGCGACCGCTACGCGGGGACGTTCTAGCCCTCTGGCTTGTTCGTGGCAGCGGCGCGCCGGAAAGAGATCAGGCGCGCTCTTCGAAGACGACCAATGCACGCGCCTCGATGCTCTCGCGCGGCACGAAATCGCTCGGGCAGTCGGGATTGCGGAAACCCGTGTGCGGCATGAAGCAGGCGCGCCCATCGGCGCGGGAGTCGTATCCCTTCAGCAGCAACACCTCGTGTGGCTGCATCGCCGACGCATAGAACCACCGGTGCGCAGGGTTGTGGCGTAGCGAGTAGATCTGGCCGCTGTGTCGCGGCGTCTCCAGATCGCCTTCGCCGTAATGATGGATGTCGGTGGGGACCAGATCCGCGGGCGCAACGCTGCGTGCGTCACACACGGCGAGTGGATTGTCGTGCACCGGGCCGACGATGGGACGCCAAAGGTTGACGAAGGCGAAATGGCGCTCCGCCAGATCGGCGCGCCCCGCTTCGTCCAGGATCTCGCCCTTGCGCTTCGGGCCGGAATGCAAAGTGTAGTCGTTGTGGGCCTGATCGACCGGCACCCGCACGCCAAGCTCGCCGCGGGCCGCGCGGACGGCGCTGCGGACGTTGTGGTCGAACACGACTGCGTCGCGCGCGCCCGTGAACACTTTCAGCGCTTCCGCCACTTCGGGGTAGTAGCGCTGGCGGACCGCCCGTTCGTCATAGAAGTCGTTGAACGCCGAGGGATGCGAATGGAATTCGAATCCGCTCGCGTCGAGGTCGAGGCGGCTCGCGATCGGTCGTGCGTCGCGGATCGCCACCACGTGCTGGAGCGACGCGGGACGCACCGTGGCCAGCCCGCTCGACGGTGGATACACACGGACCTCCGCCCGATCGATGCCCGGCGCGAGATAGGTGAGCAACGCCTGGACGGCGCGCAGGTCGTCCGATTCGGATTCGCGCGTCGATGCGGCGGCAGGCGGCATGGCGGAACGGTACTGAGGGGGTCCCGCGATGTCAATCGGGAACGTGCGGAACGCCCCCGCGTGGTAGACAATTCAGTCCGAAGCGGCATGTAATGGCATCGCTTCGGCCAAGGCCTTTCCCGCAGTCGACTCATGGAATCTCAATCCGCATCTGCCTCCGAGCGTTCACCGGTGACCGAAGACGCAGGCGAGGGCGCGCGCGCGACGGTGGCGGCCGTCTACCGCGCCGAATCGCGGCGCGTGTTCGCCACGCTGGTACGCTTGCTCGGCGACTTCGATCTGGCCGAGGAGGCGCTGCACGACGCGTTCCGGGC
>JBAVOG010000853.1:0-21164 GCA_049691875.1 Burkholderiales bacterium
GTCTCGCAGGCCGCGACCCGCATGCGCGCGGTCGAGCTCGCGGACGCGCTCGCGCACGCCGCCCACATCGACCGAGTGGCGAAAGGCGTCGCCGACGGCAATGCCTGGGACGAGCTGTTGCAGCTCGGGTTGCGATTCGCCCGTTGAGACGCGTCCCGGAATCCGGGGTTCCCGCGCTGGAGTAACATATCGGCGCCATGCATCGCGACATCGTGGACATCGCCGGGTACATGCGGGACGTCGGTCGACGCGCCCGCGCGGCCTCGCACGCGCTCGCGGCGGCGGACACGGATACGAAGAACCGCAGCCTGCGCGAGATCGCGGCCGCAATCAGGCGCGATTGCAGCGCCATCCTCGCCGCCAATGCGGAAGACGTGGCGGACGCCCGCAAAACGGGGCTGGAGTCGGCCCTGATCGACCGCCTCACGCTGACCGCAAAGTCCGTCGAGGCCATGGCGCTGGGCGTGGAAGAGGTGGCCAACCTGCCCGACCCCGTCGGGGAGATGAGCGAGCTGCGCGCGCAGCCTACCGGAATCCGGGTCGGCCGGATGCGCGTGCCGCTCGGCGTCATCGGCATCATCTATGAGTCGCGGCCGAACGTGACGGCCGACGCTGCGGCGCTCTGCCTCAAGTCGGGCAACGCCGCGATCCTGCGCGGCGGCAAGGAGGCGATTCGCGCCACTCAGGCGATCGCCGCCTGCGTGCGCGCCGGGCTGCGCGCAGCAGGACTGCCGGAGGACGGTGTACAGGTCGTGGAGACGACCGATCGCACGGCGGTCGGCGAGCTCCTGCGCATGAACGAATTCGTGGACATCATCGTGCCGCGCGGCGGAAAGGGCCTCGTCGAGCGCGTGATGGCCGAGTCACGGATCCCGATGATCAAGCACCTCGACGGCGTGTGTCACGTGTACATCGATTCCGACGCCGATCTGGACATGGCGGTGCGCGTCGCCGACAACGCGAAAACGCAGCGCTATGGAACGTGCAACACGATGGAGACGCTGCTGGTTGCCGAAGACGTCGCGGCCGAGGTGCTGCCGCGCCTGGGCAGGATCTATCGGGAGAAGGGCGTCGAGCTGCGCGGCGACGACCGTGCGCGGGCGATTTTCCCGGACATGAGTCCCGCGACCGAGGCGGACTGGTACGCCGAGTACCTCGCGCCGATTCTCGCCATTCGCGTGGTCAAGGACATGGACGAGGCAATGGCGCACATCGCCCGCTACGGCTCGCAGCACACCGACGCCATCGTGACGTCCAACGAGTCGCACGCGCGACGCTTCCTCCGCGAGGTCGACTCGAGCTCGGTGATCTGGAACGCCTCGACGCGCTTTGCCGACGGCTTCGAGTACGGGCTCGGCGCGGAGATCGGCATCTCGACCGACAAGCTGCACGCGCGCGGACCGGTAGGCCTCGAGGGTCTGACGTCGCAGAAGTGGGTCGTGCTCGGCGCGGGGCAAGTGCGCACGTAGAGTACCCGGCGCGATGAATAATCCGCGGCTGACCTGGTATTTCGATTACATCTCCCCCTTCTCCTACCTCCAGTTCGCGACGCACCCCGCCCTCTTCCGCCGCGTCGACGTTGCGCTCAAGCCGGTCGTGTTCGGCGGAATCCTGGCGCACTGGCGCCACAAGGGGCCCGCGGAGCTTCCGACCAAGCGCACGTTCAGCTATCGATACGTACTGTTTCGCGCCCGCGAGCTCGGTGTCTCGATCCGGTTTCCGCCCGCGCATCCGTTCAATCCCCTGCGGGCGCTGCGCCTCACCGTGGGGCTTGGTTGCGGAATCGCGGTCGTGCAGACGATCTTCGATTTCGTCTGGAAAGAGGGTCGTTCACTTGACGGCGAATGGGCTCGGCTGTGCGACCGGCTGGGTGTCGCGGATGCCGATGCGCTCTGTAATGCGCCCGAAACGAAAGCGCAGCTGCGCGCGAACGGCGAAGCGGCCAGCGCGGCAGGCATATTCGGCGTGCCGACCTTCGCGGTCGACGGCGAGCTCTTCTGGGGAGTCGACGCGACGCCCATGCTGCTCGCCTACCTCGAGGACCCTGCGCTGTTCGATGATCCCGAGATGCAGCGCGTCACGCATCTGCCGGCCGCGATACAGAGGAAGCATTCATGACTCCGCTGGGGATCATGGGCGGAACGTTCGATCCGGTGCACTTCGGTCATTTGCGACTGGCCTTGGAGGCGCTCGAGGCGCTCGGCCTCGACACGGTGCGCTGGGTGCCTTCCGGTCAGCCGGGGCACCGCAATATACCGACGACGACTGCGCTGCACCGGGTGGAGATGATCCGGCTCGCCATCGCCGGGGAGCCGCGATTCACCCTCGACATCGCCGAGACGCACACATCCGATCCCACCTTCACGATCAACACCTTCAAGCGGCTGCGTGCGGAGCTCGGCGCACACAAGCCGCTGGTGATGATTCTCGGGATGGATTCGTTCCTGTCGCTGCCCACCTGGCGTTCGTGGACGGAGCTCTTCGGGCTCGCCCACTTCGCAGTCGGGGAGCGGCCGGGGTTTGCACTGTCCGCGCAAACCATGGTGTCCGGCCTTGCGCTCGAGTATGCGCGGCGCGCCGCGACCCTCGAGGCTGCGCGGGCCGCGCCGGCCGGCGCCATCATGACTTTTCCCATGACGCCCCTCGACATCTCGGCGACCGATCTGCGCGATCGATTCGCGCGTGGCGCAAGCGCACGCTATTTGCTTCCGGAAAGCGTGTTGGCTTATATTGGGGCACACAGGTTATACAGGTAATAGCTCATTGACTGTGGTCAAGGCGGTGACTCTGGCCGTCGCAGCAATCTTGCAGGAAAAGACCCGGGCGTACGAACAAGGGGGGACGTCCCCTTGTATATCCCCCGGAACGAACAAGGCGCAAGCCCCTTGTATATCCCCTGTCGCATACGCGCGGGGTTATTCGACCGCTTTACAGGAGATACACCCGGTTTGGACATCCGCAAGAAGGAAAAAGCGGTCATCGCCGCACTCGAGGACATCAAGGCGCGCGATATCGCGGTCTTCGATGTCACCCATCTCACCGCACTTTTCGATCGTGTGATCATTGCAAGCGCCGATTCCGCCCGTCAGGGCAGGGCGCTCGCGGGCAATGTGAACGAGCGGCTGAAAGCCCTCGGCGAACGGGTCTACGGTACCGAGGGCGGACCGGACAGCGACTGGATACTCGTCGACCTGGGGGACATCGTGGTGCACATCATGCAGCCCGCCGCGCGCGAGTACTACAACCTCGAGGAATTGTGGGGCGAGCCCAAACCACGCGCGGAGCGGATGCGGGCCGGGGCCCGGAGCACGCGCGCAAGCGCTTCATGACGCGCCAGAGGGGCAGGGCGCGACATGAGATTGCTGGTCGTCGCAGTAGGCAGCCGCATGCCCGGCTGGGTCGATGCCGCGTTCTCTGACTATGCACGGCGCATGCCGCGACGTGCGCGCATCGAGCTCACCGAGATCCGACCGGAGCCACGTCGGCCGACGCGCTCGGTGGCCCAGATGCTGGCGGCGGAGGAGAAGCGGATTCGCGCCGTCCTCCCCGCCCGGTGCCGGTGCGTGGTGCTCGACGAACGGGGCCGGACGTTGACCACACCTGAGCTGGCAAGCAGTCTCGAGTCGTGGCTGGCCGGGGGCGAGGATCTCGCGTTCCTGATCGGGGGGCCGGACGGCCTGGCCCCCGACCTCAAGCGCTCGGCCACGCTGATAATGCGCCTGTCGAGCTTCACTCTTCCACACGGGCTGGCACGTGTGGTGCTCGGCGAGCAGCTTTACAGGGCACTTTCCATACTCGACCACCACCCGTATCACCGAGAATAGGGGATCCCGACCGGGAACCGTGACGAGGCCGCGGGGGCGCCACCCCCCAGCTTGCGAGAGGAGACCCGATGCGTATCAACCAGGCGCTCAGGCCACTTGCCCGCCGGATCCGGCGCGCGGCAGGCGTCTGTGCGTCCCGGCGAACCGCCGCCGGCCGCTGACATGCCTCCGCCCTTCGCCAAGGTCTACCTCGCCTCGCGGAGCTCGCGCCGGCGCGAGCTGCTGAAGCAGATCGGCGTGGCGTTCGAGGTGCTGTTGCTGCGCGAGCACTGGTCGCGCGGGCCGGACGTCGACGAAGCCGTGCACGAGCACGAGTACCCGGAGGATTACGTTCGGCGCGTCGCGCACGAAAAAGCCGACACGGGCTGGATGCGAATCATGCAGCGGGGACTTCCGCGTCTGCCGGTGCTCGCCGCCGACACGACCGTGTGCCTCGACTCGACGATCTTCGGCAAGCCCGCCAACCGTCACGAAGCGGTGTCGATGCTGAAGGAGCTCTCCGGGCGCGAGCATCGCGTGCTCACCGCGGTGACCCTGCGCTTCGACGCCGTCGAGGAAAGCATCGTGAATGACAACCTGGTGCGCTTTCGCGCGCTGGAAGAGCCGGAGATCCAGCAGTACGTCGACACTGGCGAGCCCTACGACAAGGCCGGCGGCTACGCCATTCAAGGCCGTGCGGCGGTGTTCATCCCGGAAATACTCGGCAGCTATACGGGCGTGATGGGCCTTCCGCTCTACGAGACCGCCGCCCTGCTGAGGAAATTCCAGAGCCGCGCATGACGGAGGACATCCTGATCAACGTCACGCCACAGGAAACGCGTGTCGCTGTGGTTCTGAACGGCGTCGTGCAGGAACTCCACGTGGAGCGTGCCGCCAACCGGGGACTGGTCGGCAATCTGTACATGGGGCGAGTCGAGCGGGTGCTTCCCGGAATGCAGTCCGCCTTCGTCGACATCGGCCTCGATCGCGCGGCCTTCCTGCACGTGGCGGACATCTGGGAGCAGCGCGGCAACGGCGACGCGCAAAAACCCATCGAGCGGATCCTGTCCGAGGGCCAGCCGGTGATGGTCCAGGTGCTCAAGGATCCGATCGGGACCAAGGGCGCGCGACTCTCCACCCAGGTCTCGGTCGCCGGCCGTTTCCTGGTCCACTTGCCGCGCGATCCGCATATCGCCGTGTCGCAACGCATCGAGGACGAGACCGAACGAAAGGCGCTCAGAGAGAAGCTCGAGCGGCAGCTGCCCCAGGGCGAAACGGGCGGATACATCATCCGCACCATGGCCGAGTCGGCCGGCGAGGAGGATCTGGCGCTGGACGTCCAGTACCTGAAAAGGATCTGGGCCGACATGCGATCCCGCGCGGAAACCGCCACGGCCCCCGCGCTTCTCTACCAGGATCTCTCGCTCGCGCAACGCGTGCTGCGCGATTTTGCCGGCGACCACACCGGTCGGATCATCATCGATTCGCGCGAGAATTTCATCAAGCTCCAGGAATTCGCGCGGGACTACGTGCCGCGCGTTCTCGCGCGGATCGAGCACTACACCGGCGAGCGGCCGCTCTTCGACCTCTACGGTGTCGAAGACGAGATCGAAAAGGCGCTCGCGCGGCGCGTCGACCTGAAGTCGGGCGGCTACCTGATCATCGATCAGACCGAGGCACTCACGACAGTCGACGTGAACACCGGCGGCTTCGTCGGCCTGCGCAACTTCGACGACACGATCTTCAAGACAAACCTGGAGGCGGCGCAGGTCATCGCGCGCCAGCTCCGGCTGCGCAACCTCGGCGGCATCATCATCATCGACTTCATCGACATGGCGGGCGAGGAACACCGTGCGGCGGTGCTCACCGAGTTCCGCAAGGCGCTCGCGCGGGACCGGACGAAGATGACCGTGAACGGCTTCACCGCGCTCGGGCTCGTGGAGATGACGCGCAAGCGAACGCGTGAGAGCCTCGCGCACGTGCTCTGCGAGCCCTGTCCGACGTGCGCCGGTCGCGGCGAGGTCAAGACCGCGCGCACCGTCTGCTACGAGATCCTGCGCGAGATCCTGCGCGAGGCGCGGCAGTTCAGCGCGCGCGAGTACCGCATCCTGGGATCGCAGGCGGTGATCGATCTGTTTCTTGACGAGGAGTCGCAGTCGCTCGCGATGCTCTCCGACTTCATAGGCAAGCCGGTCTCGATGCAGGTCGAGACCAGCTATAACGCCGAGCAATTCGACGTGGTGCTGATGTGATGAGAAAAAAAGCCGATCTCAAGGACAAGGAGCAGGCGCTCATCGACGCCGCCCTGCGCGAACTCGCGACTCGCAAGTCCTCCGGCACGACTGCGCCGCACCGAGCGCCCGCCGCCCCGGGAACGACGCCGAAGGGAGTCGTCGCGCGGAACCCGAACCCCGGCGGGAACCGACGCTCCCCTGCGCAGGCGCGCCATCCAGCGACGACCGCCCCCATATCCCCCATCGACCACCCGACCGTCGACGGCTGGAATCACCCCGCTGCGCACGATCCTGCGCCCAAGGTGAAAATTGCCGTCGAGGAAAAGTGGGCGCGGGTCGCCGCTGCAATGGAAGCGGAGCAGCGCGAGGCGCGCGAAGCGCGAGAAAGGATGCGGCGCATGGGACGGCGTCTCGCAATCGGCGCCGCGGTGGTCATATTTCTCGTCGTGGTCAGCTTTCTCCGCTAGCTCAGCGCCGCAAGCTCGCGGCCGAGGATATCCATGACGGCCGGAACGTCGCACCGGTACGGGCGGTGCATCGGATGCTCTGCCCCCGGCTGTTCGGGGCCAAGATCGTTCGAGACCACGGTGATCATCCGCTGACCCATCTGCTGCGCGATGAACCGAAAGTCGTCCATGTGGGCAATGTTGGCGCTCGTGATCTCGATCGCGAGCGCGCCATAGGGAGCGAACATCAGGTTGGTGAGGCCGGCGCCGTGGGATCCCACCACGACCCGCGCCCGCGAGAAGGCGTCGATCTGCTCCGCAACCGACATTGCGCCCGCGATCATCGTGCGGAAACCCAGCGCTTCCAGCGCGCCTGCGAGTTCGTCCTCGTTGAGGAGGACGCGGGTGTTGCTGTCCTTACGCGAGAGAAAAAGCAGATCGCGTGGCTCGTCGGCGGACATCCATTTTGCGAGCCGGCCGCGCAGCCAATCGATGCCCTGGCGCATCCGCGGGTGATGGTGCAGCTGGGTGGGAACCACGAGGTCGCGACACGCCACGACCGTCCCGCGCGGAACCTTGACCAGCCGTTCCTCGGAGATCCCGAGGAACGCAAGATACTCGCGCTGGTAGCCGCTCAGGTCCTGGTTGATCAACAGCGGAAGCGTCGCGTACTCCGGATGAGCCTCGAAGAGAAACATCTTGGTCAGATTGCGCGTCAACCAATGTGAGTAGTTCTCGTCTCCTCCGAGCAACCCGCAAGGCGTGTCGATACTGACTTCCGGCGCCGGCAGCGACACCACGAAACTCCGGCCATCGGGAAAGACGCGGCCTGCAACGTAGGGTCCGTTGGCGATGGTTCGGTCGTGGACTTCGCGCACATAGATCTTTTCGCCGTCGACTACCGACCAGAGCGCGGTCTCGACGAGCACGTTGCGCAGCCGCGCAACGTACGGTTCGCCGGTGGCCGCGCGCGCCGGATCGAGCAGGCTGTCCACGCAGACTCGCGTCGCGAGTGCGCCCTTCGAGCGCAGCTTTTCGTGATGCGCGAAATGCCGGAGCGCCGCGCCCGCGTTTCCTCCCTGGAGGGCGAGCACCGCAAGATTCCACCGGATGCCCGATTCGTCGGGGTTCAATTCGAGCAGCCGCTCGCCGACTCGCGTCGCTTCCGGATGGTCGCCGCGGGCGAGCGCAAGCGCGTGGAGCTCGTGCAGCGCTTGCGCATCCTTCGGACGCACACGCAGAACTACGCGCAGCAGCGCGGCAGCAGCGCCAGGCAACTGCAGCGCGGCAAGGAGTTTCAGGATGGCTCTGAGCAAGACTACTTTCGGGGGACGTGTGCATCGTGGCCGGCATTGCCCACATCGCCCACGCCATTTCTCACTATGTTATGGTCTGCGTGCACTGATGCTCTGGGCGCCCTCCCGAACGCAGCCTCGGCGCCCTTGTCGTCATTCCACTATCGACCGCATGTCCGATCCGGAACTCTGCGACCTCGACGCAACCGAGCTCGTGCGCCTGGTGCGCGAACGAAAGGTGTCGGCGACCGAGCTCCTCGACGCACATCTGGCCCGGATCGAGCGCGTCAACCCGACGCTGAATGCGATCGTGACCTGCGTGCCGGACCTGGCCCGCGCCACCGCCCGGCGCACCGACGACGTCCTTTCGCGCGGATCCGCTCGCGGCACATCACCGGGCCTTCTGGTCGGCCTGCCCACCGCCGTGAAGGATCTCGTGCAGACGGCGGGGATAAGAACGACGTTCGGCTCGCTAGTGTACCGCGATCATGTCCCCACACAGGATGCGCTCGTCGTCGAGCGATTGAAGGCGGCCGGGGCGATCATCCTCGGCAAGACGAATTCGCCGGAGTTCGGCGCCGGATCACAAACGTTCAATAGCGTATTCGGCGCGACGCGGAATCCATACGACCCGGCGCGCACGTGCGGCGGCTCGAGCGGCGGCGCTGCAGTTGCCGTCGCGTGCGGAATGGTGCCGGTGGCAGAGGGATCGGATCTGGGCGCCAGCCTGCGAAATCCGGCGAGCTTCTGCAACGTGGTCGGCTTGCGCCCCAGTGTCGGTCGGGTGCCCATCTGGCCGACCCCCAACGCCTGGGCTTCGCTCTCGGTGTACGGGCCGATGGCGCGCACCGTGAGCGACACGGCACTCATGCTCGCGGCGCTGTCGGGCCCTGACGCACGCTCGCCCAACTCCCTCGGCGAGCCGGGCGAGGTTTTCGCGCGCCCGCTCGCGCGCTCGTTCAAAGGGGTGCGCGTGGCCTGGAGCCGCGACCTTGGCGGCGCACCCGTCGACGCGCTCGTCACGAAGGTCCTGGAGTCGCAACGACATGTCTTTGCCGATCTCGGTTGCATCCTCGCGGAGGACGAGCCGGAACTGACGGGCGCCACCGAGGCGTTCCACGTCCTGCGCGCCCACCAGTTCGCCCAACGCTACGCGCCGCTGCTCGCGGAGCATCGCGACAAGATCAAGGCCACGGTGGTGTGGAACATCGAAGCGGGGTTGCGCCTCACGCAGCAGGAGATCGCGCGCGCCGAGGCGCTGCGCACCGAGATCTATCACCGAATGCGACAGTTCTTCGAGCGGTACGCGTTCCTTGTTTGCCCGGTCGCGCAGGCGCTCCCGTTTCCGATCGAGGTGGAGTATCCGACCGAAATCGGTGGTGTTCCCCTCTCCAACTACATCGAGTGGCTGAGAACCTGCTACGCGATCACGGTCACCAGCCACCCGGCGATCTCCGTGCCGTGCGGTTTCAGCGACTCGGACCTGCCGGTCGGGATCCAGATCGTCGGGCGATTCCGCGACGATTTCGGGGTGCTGCAGCTTGCCTACGCTTTCGAGCAGGCGACCAAGGTGGGGCGCCGGCGGCCGCCCCTTCCGGGGTGACCGTCGGCGCGCCTGGTTACTCGATGCGCGCTCTAGGCCGCGCCCTGGCAGGGGCTGCGCACCACCGGCGTACCGCGTAGCGCGGCAGTGATCCGATGGGCGATGCGGAGCACGTTGCGGCCGATCGCCGACATCGCGTCGCTGAACGCCTGGGCGCGCAGGCGCCGCGCCGAATGCTCGTACTCTTCGAAGTGCTCCACGGCATCGGTCCATGCCGCCGACAGGTCCTCGCGCGCGGGCGGCGGGACGACCTCGATGTCGGCCGACCCGAACGCCATGATCAGGGCCGTGCCGGGCGACTGGAGCATGACGGCCTCGCCAGCGCGCAGAATGATGTCTTCCTGCCGACCCTGCTCCGTGATCCAAACGTCCCCGCTCAAGCTGACGATCCGGTGACCGCGTCCGTCCGGCAACGGCAGCAGCCGTGAGCCCGGCAGGGCAGCGGTCAGATGTACGAGATGGGGCGTGCCACGATTGTCCATGATCGATTCCTTTCTTGCATGATCCCTGAGCATCCAGTTCGGCAGTCACTTCCTCGCCAAACTCTGCTAGGATTGAGTCGTACTTTGCGCCTTCGCCTGACACCGCTCAAACGATCGTTTCGCATGCTTTGCATGCGAATTTGGAATGCAAGGAAAACGCTTCGACCTGCCCCCGCTCGATCGGCTCGAGGTGTTCGAGGCCGCAGCACGGAATCTCTCGTTCACGCGCGCTGCGGCTGAGCTTCACCTCACCCAATCCGCCGTCAGCCGCTCGATCGCCCTGCTGGAGGAGCGTCTGGGCTTCGAGCTCTTCGAGCGCCGGCACCGCGCGCTGCTCCTCACCGAGCGCGGACAGGCGCTCTACGCCGCCACGGTCGAGACCCTCGAGCGGCTGCACGACGCAGTCGGCCGCCTGCGCGCGTCCCAGGCCGCTCCGACTCTGACGGTCACCACGTCGCTGTCATTCGCGTCGCTCTGGCTGATTCCGCGCCTCGCCGGATTCACGCGCGACCATCCCGGAGTGGATGTGCGCATTGCCGCGAGCAATGAGATCCAGGATCTCGACCGGGCCGGGATCGACGTTGCGATCCGCTACACGAAGGCCGTGCGAACGCCCGGCGCGACCCGGCTCTTCGGAGAGGAAGTCGTCCCGGTCTGCAGCCCGGCGCTCGCCCGCGACCCCGGCAGGCCGCTCGCATTGCCCGCGGATCTGCGCCACCACGTGCTGCTGCACGTCGAGAACCTGCACGCGACACCGTGGCTCGTGTGGGCGCAGTGGCTGGAGGCGGCCGGGATCCCCGACATCAAGCCCGCCGGAGCGCTGCATTTCAGCCATTACGAGCAGCTCGTTCGCGCCGCAGTGGACGGCCAGGGCGTGGCGCTGGGCCGCACCCCGCTCATGCGCGATCTGCTGCGATCGGGAAAGCTCGTCACGCCCTTTGCGCGCTCGATAGCGTCGCCGCGGTGCTACTTCCTCCTCCGCAGCCAGCGTTCGGTAGGGAACGCGGACGTGGACGCGTTCGAGAAATGGATTCGCAAGGAAGCAGCACAAAGCGTTGACGCGCCGAATCGTCCGCGCGTATCCGCGCGCGCCGCCTCGCGCTCCTGAGGTTCGCGACGATCAGTCAAGCGCCCTTGGGCACTCGCCCGAGCAGATAGAATTCGTCGTTCGGGCGCATGCTGATCATGTTGGCCATGCGGTTCGAAAGCGCAAAGAACGCAGCGATGGCACCGATGTCCCAGGCATCCTCGTCAGAGAAGCCGTGGTCGCGCAGTGCCGCGAAATCCCGATCGCCGATGCGCTCCGATTCGAGCGCAACCTTCATGGCAAAGTCGAGCATGGCACGCTGACGCGGTGTGATGTCGGCCTTCCGGTAATTGATCGCGATCTGGTCGGCGACGAGCGGATTCTTCGCCCGGATGCGCAGGATCGCGCCGTGCGCGACCACGCAGTAATGGCAATCGTTCGCGCCGCTGGTGGCCACCACGATCATCTCGCGCTCGGCCTTCGAGAGTCCCCCGTCCTTCTCCATGAGCGCGTCGTGGTAGGCGAAGAACGCGCGGAACTCGTCGGGGCGGTGGGCGAGGGTCAGGAAAACATTGGGCACGAAGCCCGACTTTTCCTGCACCGCCACGACGCGCTCCCGGATGTCGGCGGGCAGGGACGCAAGGTCGGGAACGGGATAGCGGCTGATGGGGTTGGCGGACCGGGGACGCTGCGCTTCTGGCTTGCTCACTGGCTTGCTCCTGATCATTCGATGACGCCGATCTTTCCGATGTGACTGGCCATGTACCAGTAGCGCCCGTCCGCATCGATGATTGCCTTGCGGATGCCGGTGTTCGAGGATGGCAGGTTGATCACGCGGAACCGGCCGGTCTTGGGATCGAGCACGGCGACGGTATCCGTATTGATCTCGTTCGCCCAGACGCGGCCTGCGCCATCGACAGTGACCGCATAGGGCCCGCCGTTCGCGCCGGCGGGCATGTCGAGATGCCGAACCACCTTGTTGGCCACAGGATCGATTTGCGCGAGCTTGCCGTTGCCGTAGAGCGCCACCCATAGCGTGCCGTCCGGTGCGGTCGCGATTCGTCGTGGGCGGGAGCCGGCTCCCGTCGGGAGTTCGGTGATGGCGCCGGTCTTGGGATCGAACTTTCCGAGCTTGTCGGCGCCCATCCGGCAGACCCAGATATTGCCCTGCTTGTCGACGGCCAGGCCATAGGGGCCGCCGGGCATCGGGTATTCATCGATCTTCCCGGTTGCCCGGTCGAGCCGTCCGAGCTTACCGCCGCTCTGCTCGGTGAACCAGATCGTGCCCGCGGCATCGAGCACGATGGTATGCGGTCCGCCGTCGCCCGACGGGGTCTTGTGGCTCACGACCTTGCCGGTCTTCGGGTCGAGTTCCCCGATCGTTCCGTTGCGATTGCCGGTGTAGAAGACGTGGCCATCCGGGGCGACGAGCAGGCCGTGCGGATGTGCGCCCGCCGGCAGTTCCCACTCCTTGAACGTTTTCGCTTTCGTGTCGAAGCGCGCGATCTTGTTGCCGTTCATGACCGAGATGTAGATATTGCCGTCCGGACCGGGCGCGGGGTCGCGCGCGAACTCCGGGGTCGGCACCGGCCATTCGGAAACCTTCCCTGAGATATCCCGCGCGCCCGGGGTGATGCCGTAGTTCGACCCCCCGCCAAAGGCGACACCGCTCGCGGCGGCCAGGAGCAGCGTCCCGATTGTTCGCATGGATCTCACCTTGCTCGACCTTGCCGGTTAAGGGCCCGAACCGGAAGACCTGCGCTGCGCAGTGCCGGGCCGCGCAGGCAGCTTACCACCCGCCGCTTGTTGCATCGCACATCCAGCGCGCGCCGCGCGCGTACAATCCCGGTCGTCGATCCGGGGATGCCGGCAATGGAGCTGTCAAAAGAGGTCGGAAAGCGAGGGTTCCGGAGGTGGTACGAGCGGCAGCTCATCGCGAGCCATCTCTACCTGACCGGGTGCATCCTCTCCGCACTTGGCGTCGCGATTTTCATCGGGGCGTACCGATCATCCGGCGGCGCGGCACGCGGGCTCGTCATGCTGCTTGCCGGCTTCGTGAGCGGAATCATCGCAATCCATGCGTGGCAGCGGTACCGGAGCATGATGACGCGGGCCCAGCGACTCGCGGACAAGGCCACGTGCGCGAAGTGCGGCACTTACGGAAGGCTCGGCGTGATCGATGCGAGCCGGATCGCGCATCCCGTCTACGACGATCGCGGCGTCAGCAGTGCCGACGACGCGGATGCCGCCTGGCTGCGCGTGGAGTGCAAGGGCTGCGGCCACACCTGGACTATATGACGCTCGCCTCAGAAACTATTCAGTGCCCTCTCAACCAAAGAAGGGCGCACGAACAAGGGGCAAGCCCCTTGCAAATCCCCCTTACTGCCGGCGCACCTGATTTTTCGGGTGGTATCCTCGTCGGGGCGAGAATCGTCGAATCAGTTCAATCCCAGCGGTCGTCGCGCGCCTCGATGAGGCCATCGACGACGCGCACGGGCAGCACGGCGGTCGGTTCGTAGGCGGGTGCGGTCAACGCCGCTCCGGTTCGGATGCAGAAGCGCGCTCCGTGGCGCGGGCACACGATCTCCGCGCCTTCCACACTGCCGCCGGTGAGCTGTCCGCCATCGTGGGTGCACACGTCCTCGATGGCGTGGAACGCTCCCTCGATATTGAAGACGGCCGCCTGCGTGCCGTCGAGGTCCACGACGCGATGGTCCCCCGGCCCCAGCTCGGCGGCCGGGCACACCACGATCCAATCGCTCATACCGGTACGACTTGGAGCTCGGGGTCGATCTCGCGGACCATGTATTCGATCGCCGACAGCGTGCCCGAGAATGCGCTCGGACAGCCACCGCAGGCGCCCTGATAGTGAAGCTTCAGCTGATTGCCTTCCAGGCCGAGGATGTGCACGTCGCCACCGTCGCCACGGAGGTAGGGCCGGACCTGCTGGTCGAGCACCGACTCGATCATCTCGAGCTTCTGCGCGTCCTCGGCGGAAAGCTCGTCCACGGGCGTAACGTGCGCGAGCGGACTGGCGTCGTTCTCGAGAAACTCCGCGGTGCGCTCGGCCGCGGTGGGCGCCTCGCGGATGGGCACCGCGACCTGGCGCGCAAGTTCGTTCCAGTCCGCCGTGCCATCCTGGGTCACCGTGATCCAGGTGTCCACGTAGAAGACGCTCGTCACATGCGGAATCGCGAACAGCGCTTCTGCCAGCGCATCGCCCCGCGCAGCTTCCGCGCTCTCGTAGGAGCGCGACACCCCGTAGGTCAGCGGCTCGCGCAACACGAATTTGCGCGCGCTCGGATTGGGTGTCGGTTCGATTTCTGCGATTTTCGGCATTTTTTGGTATCAGGCGTTGGCGAACGGATCGTCCTCGCCTTCCGTTGAAATGGTTGCTTTCTGCGCAAACGCGGCGTGCAGGGTATGCCAGGGCAGGATCGCGCATTTCACGCGCGACGGCAGGTCCTTCACGCCCGCGAATACCGTGAGCCGGCCGAGGTGATGGGTGCCCGCCCCGGCGTCGAGCTTGCCGGTCGCCATGTCACGAAACTCCTGCACCAGCGCCTCGGCGTCGGCGAGCTTCTTGCCCTTCACCGCGGTCGTCATCATCGAAGCGGATGCCTTGCAGATCGCGCAGCTCGTGCCCTCGAACGCGGCGCGTTCGATCGTGTCGTCGACGACCTTCAGTGTCACCCAGATGTGATCGCCGCACAGCGGGTTGAGTCCCTCGCTCCGGTGCGTGCAGCCCTCCACCTTGCCCCAGTTGCGGGGCTTCTTGTTGTGGTCGAGGATGATCTCCTGGTAGAGCTGGGTGCTGTCCATATCGTCCGCTCTCAGGCGAAAAGCTTCTGCACGCGGCGGACGGAAGCCGCGAGCTGATCCACTTCGGCGAGCGTGTTGTAGAACGCAAACGAGGCGCGCGCCGTGGCGGGCACGCCGAAGCGGTCCATCACGGGCTGGGCGCAGTGGTGTCCGGTGCGCACCGCGACGCCGTCGTCGTTCAGAAGCGATCCGACGTCGTGCGGGTGGATTTCTCCCACGTTGAACGACAGCACCGAAGCCTTTTCACGGGCGGTGCCGATAATGCGCACGCCCGGGATCGCGCGCAGCGACTCGGTTGCGTAGCGCAGCAGCTCCGCCTCGTGCGCGGAGATCCGCTCGAACCCGATCTCCTGCACATAGTCCAGGGCCGTGGCGAGTGCGATCGCCTGCGCGATTGGCGGCGTCCCCGCCTCGAACTTGAAGGGAATCGCGTTGTAGGTCGTCTTCTCGAACGTGACCGAGAGGATCATGTCGCCGCCGCCGCGGAACGGCCGCATCTTCTCGAGCAGGGCCGCCTTCCCGTAGAGCACGCCGACGCCGGTGGGGCCGAACACCTTGTGACCGGTGAAGGCATAGAAGTCGCAGTCGAGCGCCTGGACGTCGACCGCCATGTGCTGCACGGCCTGCGCGCCGTCGACCATGATCGGGACGCCATGGCGGTGCGCAATCTCGATCATCGCACGCACCGGGTTGATGGTGCCGAGCGCGTTCGCGACGTGGGTGACCGAGACGAACCGGGTGCGCGGACCGAAGAGCTTCTCGAACTCTTCCATGATCACTTCGCCGGCATCGTTGATCGGCGCAACGCGCAGCTTCGCGCCCTTCTCCTCGCAGAGCATCTGCCACGGCACTATGTTCGCATGGTGCTCGAGGTGTGTGATGATGATCTCGTCGCCGGCGCCGATGAAGGCCCTGCCGTATCCGTGTGCCACCAGGTTGATCGAGTCGGTGACGTTCGACGTGAAGACGATCTCGCGGTCTTCCCGCGAGTTCAGGAACCGCCTTACCGTCGCGCGCGCCGCCTCGAAGGCCGCCGTCGCGGTCGCGGAAAGGTAATGGACGCCGCGGTGGATGTTGGCGTGCTCCCGCGTCTGGTAGCGAACCAGCCGGTCGATCACCTGCCGCGGCATCTGCGAGGAGGCGCCGTTGTCCAGATACGCGAGCGGCTTGCCGTTCACGCGCACCTCGGAGAGGATCGGGAAGTCGGCGCGTATCCGCTCGACGTCGAGCGGCAGGGCGACAGTGCCCGTGCGGGTGTGAACCGGCAGAGCGCTCATCGTGTCACGCCTTCACCTGCGTCCGCTGCGTCACCAGCTTCTCCAGCCGCGCGCGGAGCGTGGCCACCGGGATCCGGTCGACGATCTCCGCGGCAAAGGCGTAGGTGAGCAGATTCTCCGCTGCGGCCTCGCTCAGTCCGCGGCTGCGCAGGTAGAAGATATGGTCCGGGTCGAGTTGACCGACCGTCGCGCCATGCGCGCACTTCACGTCATCGGCCAGGATCTCGAGCTGCGGCTTGGTGTCGACGCGCGCTCTTCCGGTGAGCAGCAGGTTGCGGCTCGACTGGGCGGAGTCCGTGCGCTGCGCGCCCCGGCGCACGATGATCCGGCCGTTGAAGACCGCATGGGCCGCGCCGTCCACGATGCACTTGTGACGTTGCCGGCTGCGTCCGTCCGGCTGCGCGTGATCGATCGAGCTGTGAGTGTCCGCAAGCTGCCGCCCCGCAATCAGTGCCAGGCCGTCGAGCGCGCAGTCGGTTCCCATGCCGGTCTGGTGAACGTTGTGATTCAGGCGCGAAATGCGTCCGCCGAGCGAGATGCTCTGCGCCACATAGCGCGCATCGCGGGCGAGCGATACGCCGCAAGTGGCGATATGGAACGCCTGATCGCTCTCGCGTTGCACGCGGATGTGGCGCACGCCCGCATTCTCGCCCACCGCAATCTCCGTCACGGCGTTCACGAGATACGCCCCCTCGACGAGGCTCACGAAATCCTCGATGAAGGTCAGCTCGGCCCCGCGGTCGGCAACGACGAGAACGCGCGGGTAGCTCGCACGCTCGGGCTGGGTGCTCAGGAAGAGCAGGTGCACCGGGCGCTCGACCCGGCGGTCGCGCGGCGCCGTGACAACCGCGCCATGCTGCAGGTAGGCGGTATTGACGGCCACGAAGGGATCCGCCTCGAATCCGGCCAGCCGCGAGAGGTGGGCCTCGATCAGACCCGGTGCGTCGCGCATGCTGTCCGTGACGGTTCCGGCCACGAGGCCATCGGTCCCGATCGCCGACAGTTCCGGCACGTAATGGCCGTCCACGTACACGAGCCGGCTGCCGGCCTCGGGCACGAAGAACGGCTCGACCGTCGCGCGCTGCAACTCGCTCGGGGCGCGCGTTGGTTGATAGGCGGTCTTGTAGAGCGGTGCGAGATCCGTGAACCGCCAGTCCTCGTCGCGGGTCGTCGGCGCGGCAAGCGAATTGGCGCGTTCGAGGGCATCTGCGCGCAGGCGATTGAGCCACGCGTTCGGTCCTGCCGCCAGCGCACCGGCTCCGGGTGCGAGCGCAGCGGTGTAGGGCTTTGCGGTGTTTTCAGTCATGGATGCTCAGGCCGCGACGGCGCGCCCGGGCTCGAGCAGCCAGTCGTATCCGCGGCTCTCGAGCTCGAGCGCAAGGCCCTTGTCTCCGGTCCTGATGATGCGGCCCCCGGCCATGACGTGCACGAAATCGGGAACGATGTAGTTCAGCAGCCGCTGGTAGTGGGTGACGAGCACGACTGCGCGGTCCGGGGCGTGCAGGGAGTTCACGCCGTTCGCGACGACGCGCAGCGCATCGATGTCGAGGCCCGAATCGGTCTCGTCGAGCAGCGCGAGCCGCGGCTCGAGGAGCGCCATCTGCAGGATCTCGTTGCGCTTCTTCTCGCCGCCGGAGAATCCGTCGTTCACGCTCCGGTCGAGAAACGCCGGGTCGATCTCGAGCAGCTTGAGCTTTACGCGCACGAAGTCGTCGAATTCCAGGGGATCGAGCTCGTCCTTGCCGCGCGTGCTCTGGACCGTGTTGTAGGCGAGGCGCAGGAATGACGCATTCGTCACGCCCGGCATCTCGACTGGGTATTGAAACCCCAGGAACAGGCCCGCGCGGGCGCGTTCCTCCGGCGCGAGGCCGAAGAGGTCCTGGCCGTCGAGGCATGCTTCGCCGCCGGTCACGACGTACGCGGGATGCCCCGCGAGCGCCTTTGCGAGGGTGCTCTTGCCGGAGCCATTCGGCCCCATGATTGCGTGCACCTCGCCCGCGTGCACCGCGAGATCGATGCCCTTGAGGATCTCGATGCCGGCCACCGTGGCCCGCAGGCCGCGCACTTCGAGCAGCATCTTGCCGCCGGGATTTCTCATCCGACACTTCCCTCCAGCTTCAAGCCGAGCAGCTTCGTCGCCTCCACCGCAAACTCCATGGGCAGCTGCGTGAAGACTTCCTTCACGAACCCGTTGATGATCATCGACACCGCCTCTTCGGCGCCGATGCCCCGCTGGGCAAAATAGAACAGCTGATCCTCGCCGATCTTCGACGTGGTGGCCTCGTGCTCGACCGTGGCGCTGTTGTTCTGGGCCTGTATGTACGGAAAGGTGTGCGCGCCGCACGCGTCGCCGATCAGCATCGAGTCGCACTGCGAGTAGTTGCGTGCCCGCTCGGCCTTGGGTCCGATCTTCACGAGGCCCCGGTAGCTGTTGTTCGATTTCCCCGCCGAGATGCCCTTGCTGATGATCCGGCTGCGCGTGTTCCGGCCGACGTGGATCATCTTGGTGCCGGTGTCGGCCTGCTGCATGTGATTGGTGAGCGCGACCGAGTAGAACTCGCCCACCGAGTTGTCGCCGAGGAGGACGCAGGACGGATACTTCCAGGTGATCGCCGAGCCGGTCTCCACCTGGGTCCAGGAGATCTTGCTCGCCGCACCCTTGCACAGTCCGCGCTTGGTCACGAAATTGTAGATGCCGCCGCGTCCGTTCTCGTCGCCGGCATACCAGTTCTGCACCGTCGAGTACTTGATCTCGGCGTTGTCCAGCGCCACCAGTTCGACGACCGCGGCGTGCAGCTGGTTGGTATCGAACTGCGGCGCGGTGCAACCCTCGAGGTAGGAAACGTGGCTGCCTTCCTCGGCCACGATCAGGGTGCGCTCGAACTGGCCGGATTCCTGGGTGTTGATGCGGAAATAGGTCGACAGCTCCATCGGGCAGCGCACGCCCTTCGGGATGAAGCAGAACGAGCCGTCGGTGAAGACCGCCGAGTTGAGCGCCGCATAGAAATTGTCGGAAGAGGGAACAACCGTGCCGAGATACTTGCGCACGAGCTCGGGATGGTCCCGGACTGCTTCCGAGATCGATCCGAAGATGACCCCGGCTTCGGCGAGCTTCTTCTTGTAGGTCGTGGTCACCGACACCGAGTCGAAGATCACGTCCACTGCGACGCCGGCGAGCACTTTCTGCTCGTGCATCGGCACGCCGAGCTTTTCGAACGTGCGCCGGAGCTCCGGGTCCACCTCGTCCATGCTGGCGAGTTTCGGCTTCGCCTTGGGCGCCGAGTAGTAGCTGATGTTCTGGAAGTCGATCTTCGGATAATGGACGTTCGGCCACGTAGGCTCGACCATGGTGAGCCAGTGCCGGTACGCGCTCAGCCGGAACTCGAGCAGCCACTCGGGCTCATTCTTCTTCCGCGAGATGAGCCGGATCGTGTCCTCGGAAAGTCCCTTCGGCGCGGTCTCCGATTCGATGTCGGTGACGAATCCGTGCTTGTACGGCTGATCGATGAGATTCTGAAGCGCGGTACTGCTCATTTGCTCACCATGTTGTCGCCAGGTTTTCCGCTCTTCGCCCGGCCATTGCCTTGTGCGTAACCCAAGCGCGTCGTCACTCGACGTTGAAGCTCTCGCCGCATCCGCACTCGGATTTTGCGTTCGGGTTCTGGAACTTGAACGCGGCGCCCAGGCCGTGCTTCTGAAAATCGAGCACCGAGCCATCGAGGTAGCCGATGCACTCCTTGTCCACCACGACCTTCGTGCTGTGCGATTCGAATTCGAGGTCGTTCGCACCGATCTCGTCCGCGTAATCGAACGTGTAGGCGAGGCCGTTGCAACCCACTTTCTTGATCCCCACGCGCAGCCCCAGCCCCTTGCCGCGATTGGCAAGCGAAGTCCTGATGTGCTGCGCGGCGCTTTTGGTCAGCGTGATTGCCATGCTTTGCGTCCCAAACTCCGTCGTTCCAATCCGAGCAGACCGTTCGCCTTCAAGCCGCGACGGGCTCGGTCTGCGAGCGCTTTCCCGCACGCTGATCGCGTAGCTCGACAACGTTCGCCTGCTTGGCGCGGTGCTGCTCCACGAGCTCGCCCAGCGTCACCGAGCGCAGGAAATCGAAAATCTGGTCATTCAGCCGCACCCACAGGTCATGGGTCAGGCACTTCTGGTCGTCGTGGCAGTTCTCCTTGCCCGCGCACTGCGTTGCGTCGATCGGCTCGTCGACCGCAACGATGATGTCGGCGACGGTCACCTCGCCCATCGGCTTTGCCAGACGGTAGCCGCCGCCCGGGCCACGCGCGCTCTTCACCAGCTCGCGGCGACGCAGCTTGCTGAAGAGCTGCTCCAAGTATGAAAGCGATATTCCCTGGCGCGCTGAGATGTCCGTGAGCGGCACGGGCGATTGCGTGGCGTGCATGGCCACGTCAACCATTGCGGTTACTGCAAAACGTCCCTTGGTCGTGAGTCGCATGGGTTCATCCTTTTCTTGCCCTGAGCGCCGTCCGTGTCGGCGGCGTCGCCCGGGAGCATCGTTGAGCGGAGCCTCCGGTCCCCGAAGGGCCCTGACCCGCAACCCCTCGGCAATACCTGAGAGCCACAGTCAACTATATAGTTCCCGACTAAATTAGTCAACTATGGTTTCCGGCGCACCGCCAGCCGCTAACCCCAGCAGATTGTTTCAGATGGGCTTTAGCATTTCGGCACGCCGCTACGGGAATCGCAATTCTGACCCAATCTGGGCAGCGCGGATCGCGGAGCGGGTCGTATCGACGGCGCCCGGCTTGCACGCGGCGCGCCGCGATCGCGCAATGACCGACGCACCCTCGATCTGCCGTTGAAGCGGAAGATGCTGGCGCGCCCGGCGGGATTCGAACCCACGACCCTTGGCTTCGGAGGCCAATACTCTAATCCGCTGAGCTACGGGCGCCAGGGGAGGCGCGAAGAATAGCCCGTTTCGCTGCCAGCGTCCACGCTGCGCCTTTCTCGGCGCCGGAGTTTCACGCTAAAATCATCCTCTTACCCACAAGCGAGCAGGGCGCAGGCATGAGCGAGCACGACGAGCATTCTTCCTTCATCAAGACCCCGCAGCAGCTCATCACCATCGTGCTGCTCGCGTTCATCGTGCCGATTATCGGTATCGTGTTGCTGGTCAAGCTGGTGATCGAGCGGCCGACCGCCGATCC
>JBAVOG010000854.1:0-1897 GCA_049691875.1 Burkholderiales bacterium
GTCCGCTGGTGCTGGACATCGAGTCGCGCCGCGCATCGCTCAACGACGATCCGCTCGAGCTCACCGCCCGCGAGTGGGCGGTGCTCGAGGTGCTGCTGAAGCGACTCGACAAGGTCGTTCCGAAAGAGCACATCCTGCAGGCCATCTCGACCTGGGACGATGACCTCACGCTGAACGCGATCGAAGTCTACGTGTCGCGCTTGCGTGTTAAGCTCGAGCCGGCAAACATCCGCATCCGCACGATTCGCGGATTCGGCTACCGGCTCGAGGATGGCGCACCCGAGAACAATGAAGCCTAGCGTTCGGGTGGCGCTGATCAAGGCGCTCGCCCTGCCCATTCTCGCGTTGCTCGCCGGGGGCGCGTGGTTCTCATACCGCGTGGCCGCCGAAGTGGCGAACGACGCGTACGACCAGAGCCTGCAGAATTCCGCGCTGGCCATCGCCAACCGCGTGCGCATCATCAGAGGGCAGGTCAGGGTGTTGCTGCCGGTAGAGGCCGAGCAGGTGCTGCGCACCGACGAATACGACCGCGTGTATTTTCGCGTGCGCGACGCGCAGGGGCACCTGATCACCGGTGACGCAGGACTCCCGTCACCCGGCGCGGGCGAGCAGGGTGAGACCGCGACGTTCTACAACGGTATTCACGAGGGGCGCCGGATCCGCGGGGTGCGTCTGTACACCGGCGCACCCAACAACCGCTTCGACATAACGGTTGCGGAGACGACGCGCAAGCGGGAGAGCGCGGTGCGCCGACTGCTGTTGGCGGTGGTTCTGCCGACCGCGCTTGTCGTGCTCGGGACCGGGGTGATGATCTGGTTCGGGATATCGCGCGGGTTGACGCCGTTGCGGCAGATCGAGCTCGAGCTCGAACAGCGCGGCGGCGACGATCTGTCGCCGGTCGACGAGGAAAGCGCGCCTCAGGAGGTGCGGTTGCTCGTGCAAGCCCTGAACGGGCTACTCGGCAGATTGCGCCAGGCGGCTGCAACCCAACGCACGTTTCTGCAGAATGCCGCGCACCAGCTTCGGACGCCGCTCGCGAATCTGCGCATCCAGCTCGAATTGCTCGCACGCGAACCGCAGTCGGAGAACGTCATCCGAAATCTGGATGAGTCGGTCACGCGCACGATTCGTCTCGCCAACCAGCTGCTCGCCCTCGCCCGCGCGGAGTCCGGCCGCCCGCTCGTGCCCAGCTATCGCTCGGTGAATCTCGGCGCGGTGCTGGACGAGCTTGTGGACGAGTGGGTGCGCGCGGCCGATCGGAAGCAGATCGATCTCGGATTCGAGCGCAGCGATGCCTGGGTGCTCGGCGACCCCTTCATGCTGCGTGAGCTCGCGGCAAATCTGATCGACAATGCGGTTCGCTACACTCCGGCGCGTGGACACGTCACGGTGCGATGCGGCACCTCTGCGGGCACGGCGTTTCTCGAGGTCGAGGACAATGGCGTCGGCATTCCGCCCGAGGAGCGCGCAAGGGTGATCGAGCGCTTCTACCGCGTTCCCGACAGTCCGGGCTCGGGCAGCGGGCTCGGGCTCGCGATCGCGAATGACATCGTCAACGCGCACGGCGGCTCGCTGCGCCTTGCGGAACCTCCTGATCACGCTGGCACGATCGTCCGCGCGGAATTTCGGGAGACCGAAATGCGCGCCGATCCGGCACCGTCACCCGGCGAATCGACCGCGTCGCGCAACGCCTAGCGACGTCCGCTCCGCACGGCCAACCCCGCGGTGGCAATGCGAGCGCGCCGTCGGTTACGATACGCACGATGGGAAATGAAATGTTTGACCTGAGCGGAAAGGTGGCGATCGTCACCGGCGGCAACGGCGGCATCGGACTCGGCATGGCGCGTGGCCTCGCCGGGGCGGGCGCGCGCGTCGTCGTCGCCGCACGTAATCCGGC
>JBAVOG010000855.1:0-2271 GCA_049691875.1 Burkholderiales bacterium
GTCTACGTCACGCTCGAGCCGTGCTGCCACCATGGCCGCACGCCGCCTTGTACCGACAGTCTCATTGCGGCCAGGGTCGCACGCGTCGTCGCCGCCTGCGAGGATCCCAACCCGCTCGTCGCCGGACAGGGACTCACCCGGCTGCGCGCCGCGGGAATCGAGGTCAGTGTCGGACTGTTGGGCGATTCGGCCCGCGAGCTCAACGTCGGATTCGTGTCGCGCATGACCCGCGGCCGTCCCTGGGTTCGCATGAAGATCGCCGCCACGCTCGACGGCAAGACCGCGCTCGGCAACGGCCGGAGCCAGTGGATCACGGGGCCGGAAGCGCGTCGCGACGGGCACGCGTTTCGCGCGCGCGCATGCGCAGTGCTGACGGGAATCGGCACCGTCAAGGACGACGACCCGCAGCTCACCGTGCGCGACGTGGCCACGACGCGGCAGCCAATGCGGGTGCTGGTGGACAGTCGCCTCGAGGTGCCTCCGTCGGCACGCATCCTGAAAGGCGGCAATGTGCTGATCGCGGCCGCGGTGGAAGACCGCGCGCGCGTCGCGGCGCTCGTCGCGGGGGGCGCGGAAGTGCTGTCGATCCCGAACGCGGCGGGAAAGGTCGAATTGAGCGGGCTCATGGCGGAACTTGCTCGGCGCGGTTTGAACGAGGTTCACGTCGAAGCCGGATTCAAGCTCAACGGATCGCTGGTCACCGCCGGAGTGGTTGACGAGCTCTTGATCTACCTCGCGCCGAGCCTGATCGGCGAGTCAGGGCGCGGCATGTTCAATCTGCCCGCGCTGACGGACCTCGCGGGACGCGTGCCGCTGTCGATCCGCGACGTGCGACAGATCGGCACCGACGTGCGCATCATTGCCCGGCCGGCATGGCGAGACGGGTTCTAGACCAGCGCCCGGGTACGCGAATTTTTGGCCGGGGCGTACACGCGGTCGAGCGCGTCGAACGTCGCCCGGATGCGCTCCAGCGCGTCGTCGAACGTCTCCCGGTCGATGGTGAGCGGGGGAGCGAAGCGAATCACCGTCTCGTGCGTGTCCTTGGTGAGGATCCCGTGCGCCAGAAAGGCCAACGCCGCTTCGTGGGCGGTCACCGCCGATGGGTCGAGATCGACGCCGATGAAGAGACCGCGGCCGCGCACGTCGCGAATGAGCGGGCTCTCGATGCTCCGCAGCTCCCGCAGCATGTCCGCGCCCAGCCCGGCGGAGCGCTCGGCTAGCCGCTCGTCGACGAGTACCTCCAGGGCTTCCAGCGCGACCGCTGCGGCGAGAGGATTGCCGCCGAAGGTGCTGCCGTGGTCGCCGGGCTGCAACACACCGAGCACATCGGCCCGCGCGAGGAATGCCGATACCGGTAAGAGGCCCCCGCCGAGCGCCTTGCCGAGGATGAGTCCATCCGGATGCACGCCCTCGTGATCGCATGCGAGCAGGCGGCCGGTGCGGCCGAGCCCGGTCTGCACCTCGTCGGCGATGAACAGCACGTTGTCCTCGCGGCAGATGCGCGCGCATTCCGCGAGATAACCCGGGGGCGGCAGCACGATGCCCCGCTCGCCCTGGATGGGCTCTACCAGGAACGCGGCGGTGTTCGGCGTGATTGCCGCGCGGAGCGCCTGCGCGTCGCCGTAGGGAACCTGCCGGAACCCGCCCGGAAGGGGTCCGAAGCCCTTCCGGTATTGCGCATCCGACGACATCGCGACGATCGCGATGGATCGGCCGTGAAAGTTGCCTTCGCAGGAGATGATCTCGGCGCAGTCATCGGGAACCCGCTTCACTTCATAGGCCCACTTCCGCGCGACCTTGAGTGCCGCTTCAACGGCCTCCAGTCCCGTGTTGGCCGGCAATGCCATGTCCATGCGGGTCAGCTCGCACAGCCGCTCCACGAATGCGGGGAGCCGCTCGCTGAAGTAGGCGCGCGAGGTCACTGCGAGGGTGCTCGCCTGGCGTGTCAGCGCCGCCACGAGCCGCGGATGGGAGTGTCCATGATTGACCGCCGAGTAGGCCGACATCATGTCGATGTAGCGGCGACCGGTGTCGTCCCAGACGTGGGGACCGGCGCCCCGTACCAGGACGGCGGGGAGCGGATCGTAGTTGTGGGCGCAGTAGAACCGCTCGCGCTCGATCGGCGATGGGACGGACGCGCCGAAGACGGCGTCCACGATTTCCGCGACCGCCCGCTCGGTGCGCGCGTTGCCGTCGCGATACGGGTTGAACTCCACGATCTCCAGGGCCGCGAGGCGCGGGTCGCGACCGCGCTCGGCAAGCACCTTGCAC
>JBAVOG010000856.1:0-3397 GCA_049691875.1 Burkholderiales bacterium
GCGCTCGTGGGCGCCGACGGATTGCGCTCAGCGGTGCGGGAGCAGATCGTCGGGGACGGCGAGCCGCCGGCTTCGGGCCACATGTGCTACCGCGCGGTGCTCTCTTTCGACGCCATGCCGAAGGACATGCGCTGGCCGGCTGCGACCCTGTGGGCCGCGCCGAACACTCACATCGTCCATTACCCGCTGCGCGGCTGGAAGCTCTTCAATCTCGTCGCGACAGTGGTGCGCGACGCAACCATGACGGGTCACAACGAAGAGGCGCCGCCCGAGGAGGTGTTGCCGCTCTTCGCCAGGAACTGCGCCAAGCCCATGAGCATCATGCGGGTCCCGAAAGTCTTTCGTCGCTGGATGCTGCGCCACCGGCCGCCCGTCGAGAATTGGACTCAGGGACCGGTCACGCTGCTCGGTGACGCGGCGCACCCGATGCTGCAGTACATGGCGCAGGGCGCATGCATGGCGATGGAGGATGCGGTGTGTCTCGCCGTGACGGCCGACGAGACCGACGGCAATTTCGCGGCCGCGTTTCAACGCTATCAGGCGCTGCGGCTCGTGCGCACCGCCCGTGTGCAGCTTTCCGCCGTGATGCTCGGGCACATGTTCCACGCGGACGGTGTTGCGCGGCTCGTTCGAAACGACAACTTTCGTGGCCGCACGCCCCAGGAACACAATCGGGCGCTCGACTGGATATACCGCGCACCGGATTACATCGTTGCCGCGGATATCAAGGCGTCGAAGCGCAAAGCGACTGTGAAGCGCAAGGCGCCTGCGAAGCAAGCGTCGTCGGCGACGCGCAAGCGCACGACCGCGCGCACCGTACGGGCGAAGCCGAAGAAAGGGTCGACGACGCGACGGCGCTGAGGCGACTGGAGTAAAGTTTTTTCCCCTCCTCTCCAAGGAGGGGAAAATGTACGCACTCGCATTGCCCGAGAAATCACATGACCGACATCTCCGATTCGAGCTCCTGGTCGATCAGCCCGCAGGCGTGGTCGCGCGTCACGCCGACCGACGTCGATCCGGACGAGACCCGGGAGTGGCTGGAAGCATTCGACGCGCTCGTCGCGGCGGAGGGGCCCGAGCGCGCGACGTTCATCTTGCGGAAGCTGCTCGATCGCGGCCGGCAGCGGCGCGTCCCGATGCCGCCGGTGCTGAATACGCCTTATGCCAATACCATCGGCCTGGCCGACCAGCCGCAATACCCGGGCAATCTCGACATCGAGAGCCGCATCAGCGCGGCGGTGCGCTGGAATGCGCTCGCGATGGTGGTGCGGGCAAACCGTGACCACCCGGAGCTCGGGGGCCACATTGCGACCTATGCGTCGATCGCCGACCTCTTCGAGGTGGGATACAACCATTTCTTCCGGGCAGGGCAGTCCGGAGACTTGGTGTTCTTCCAGCCGCACGCGGCCCCGGGGGTGTACTCGCGCGCGTTTCTCGAGGGGCGCTTGACCGACGCGCACCTCGCGAATTTTCGCCGCGAGACCGGCGGACAGGGCCTCTCCTCCTACTGTCATCCCTGGCTCATGCCCGGCTTCTGGCAGTTTCCGACCGGCTCGATGGGTCTCGGTGCAATCCAGGCAATCTATCAGGCCCGGTTCATGCGCTACCTCGAGGACCGCGGCATCCTCGCCACGCGCGGCCGCAAGGTTTGGGCGTTTGTCGGCGATGGAGAGATGGACGAGCCGGAATCGCTGGCCGGCCTCTCGCTCGCCGCCCGCGAGGGCCTCGACAACCTGATCTTCGTCGTCAACTGCAACCTGCAGCGCCTCGATGGCCCGGTGCGCGGCAACGGATCGGTCATCCAGGAGCTGGAAGGCCTCTTCGCCGGCGCGGGCTGGAACGTGATCAAGGTGCTGTGGGGCTCGGATTGGGACCCGCTCTTCGCGCGCGACGAGGAAGGCGTCATACTCCGGCGCCTGCACGAAACGGTGGACGGCGAGTTCCAGAAGTACGCCGCCACGGACGGACGCTTCAATCGCGAGCACTTCTTCAACAAGTACCCCGAGCTCCAGGCCATCGTCGCGCATCTGTCCGACAACGACATCGATCGCCTCCGGCGCGGCGGCCACGACCCGATCAAGATCTACGCCGGCTATCACGCCGCCGCGAACCACAAGGGTCAGCCGACCGTGATCCTGGCGCAGACCAAGAAGGGCTTCGGCATGGGACACTGGGGCCAGGGGCGGATGGGCTCGCACCAGCAGAAGAAGCTCGAGGACGATGCGCTGAAAGCATTCCGCGACCGTTTCGCAGTGCCCATCTCCGACCGGGACGTGCACGATCTCGCGCTGTACAAGCCAGCGCCTGACAGCCTCGAGATGCGTTATCTGCGCGAGCGTAGCGAGGCGCTCGGCGGCTATTTGCCGGCACGCTCGGCGGAGGCGCCGCAACTCGCCGTGCCGGCGCTCGACGCGTTCACGAAGATCCTGGAAGGAACGCACGATCGCGAGCAATCCACGACCATGGCGTTCGTGCAGTTGCTTGCGCAGCTGCTGCGGGACTCGAACGTCGGCAAGCACATCGTGCCGATCGTGGCGGACGAGGCGCGCACGTTCGGCATGCAGACGCTCTTCCGCCAGGTGGCGATCTACTCGTCCGCGGGCCAGCTCTACGAGCCCGAGGATCGCGACGAGCTGCTGTATTACAAGGAGGCGAAGGACGGCCAGATCCTCGAGGAAGGCATCAGCGAGGCCGGCGCGCTCAGCTCGTGGATCGCCGCTGCGACGAGCTACAGCACCCACGGTGTGCCGATGCTGCCGTTCTACATCTTCTATTCGTGCTTCGGCTTCCAGCGTGTCGGCGATCTCATCCATGCGGCGGCCGACCAGCGCGCGCGCGGGTTCCTGATGGGTGCCACGGCGGGCCGCACGACGCTCTCGGGCGAGGGACTGCAGCACCAGGACGGCACGAGCCAGCTGTGGGCCTCGACCATCGTGACGTGCCGTGCCTACGACCCGTGCTTCGGCTACGAGCTGGCCGTTATCCTGCAGGACGGCGCACGCCGGATGCTGACCGCGCAGGAAGACGTTTTCTACTACGTCACCGTGATGAACGAGAACTATGCGCAACCTGCGCTGCCTGCCGACGCGGAAGCGGGAATCCTGCGCGGCATGCACCGCGTCCACGGCGCAGGCCCCGGCGACGTTCAGCTGCTCGGCTCCGGCACGATCCTGCGCGAATGCCTTGCGGCGGCGGAGATTCTCGAGCGCGAGCACAGGCTCGCCGCCAACGTCTGGAGCGTGACGAGCTGGACCGAGCTGCGCTGGGACGGCATGCTCGCCTCGGGAACGGCATCGGCCGCGGTGCGTGAGGCACGGAGCGCGGGTGAATCGGTTTCCCCTCCTTTCCAAGGAGGGGTGGCGCGCAGCGCCGGGGTGGTTCAGCAGCCTTGGATCGA
>JBAVOG010000857.1:0-5137 GCA_049691875.1 Burkholderiales bacterium
CCCTTCCCCGCGCCCTTCGCGCGCGTCGCTCTTGCCCCAGCCTTCGCTGCGGCTCCGGGTCGTGCGCCATCGGCCGCGATGATCACACTGCCCTTTCCGTAGGCGAGTGCCTCGTCCACCAGGCGGCGCAGCTCCTGGTCGCTGCGCGGACCGACCTCGATCGATCCGACCGGCAACTCGATGTCGTGCTCCTTGTAGCGTGCCAGCCGCGGCCAGTTATCGATCGGGGCGCGCTCGCCGTCCACCCGTAGATGCGAATAGCCCTTTCCGCCCGCCCACTTCGCCAGGTCCGTGTAGTAACCCTTGCGCGCCACGACGAGCGGCGCGAGTACGGTCACCCGCTTGCCGCGATGCTCGCGCAGAATCTTCGCGACGATCGACTCGGGAGTCTGCGGCTCGATCGGTATCGCGCAGTCGGGGCAGTGCTGCACGCCGAGCTTGACGAAGAGCAGCCGCAGGAAATGATAGATCTCGGTCACCGTCGCCACGGTGCTCTTGCGTCCGCCGCGGCTGGTGCGCTGCTCGATCGCCACGGTGGGCGGAATGCCGTAAATCGCGTCGACCTCTGGTCGCGCGGCCGGCTGCACGAACTGGCGCGCATAGGCGTTGAGCGATTCGAGATAGCGCCGCTGACCCTCGGCGAAGAGGATGTCGAAGGCCACCGTACTCTTTCCGCTTCCCGAGACGCCCGTGATGACGGTAAAGCGATCGCGGGGAATGTGGACGTCGATGTTCTTGAGGTTGTGCTCGCGCGCGTTGTGAATCCGTATGGTGCGTGGGGAGGCCCCGGCTGCAGGCTGCCACCACCCCGCCGCCTTCGGCGGCACCCCTCCTCGGAGCGGAGGGGAAGCAGCCGGGGTGATTTGCAGCGCCTCGTAAATACCCGGCATCTCCTTCACCGGCACCCGACCTTGAACATACCCCTTGCCCAGCGCGGCTTCGTATTCTCGCAGCGCAGCGCCGGTGTGACTGTGCGCATGGCGCGCCACCTGCTCCGGCGTACCGACGCAGACCACCTCGCCGCCGCCATCGCCGCCTTCCGGGCCGAGATCGATCACCCAGTCCGCCGCCCGGATCACGTCCAGATTGTGCTCGATCACCACGAGCGAATGCCCTGCCTTGAGCAGCCTGCGAAAAGCCTGCAGCAGCTTCGCGACATCGTCGAAATGCAGCCCGGTGGTGGGTTCGTCGAACAAGAAGAGCGTGCCTGTGCCGCCATTTCCGCCAGTAGCCAGATTTCCCGCGAGCTTGAGCCGCTGTGCTTCGCCGCCGGAAAGCGTCGGCACCGGCTGCCCCAGCTTCAGATAACCCAGCCCGACTGCCTGCAGCGGCTCCATGCTCCGCATCACATCCTGATGCCTCGAGAAAAAGGCCACGGCATCATCGACGGTCATGTCGAGCACGTCGGCGATCGACTTCGGCTGGACGCCCCGGCCCGATCCTTCGGGCCGCCACTTGACCTCGAGTACCTCCGCCCGATAGCGCCGGCCGTCGCAATCGGGACAGCGCAGGTAGACGTCCGAAAGGAACTGCATCTCGACGTGCTCGAAACCGTTCCCGCCGCAAGTCGCGCAGCGCCCGTTGCCGGCGTTGAAGCTGAACGTCCCCGCGGTGTAGCCACGCTCCCTGGCCAGCGGCTCGTCCGCAAACAGCTTGCGTATCGCGTCCAGCGCGCCCACGTAACTCGCAGGATTCGAGCGCGTGGTCTTCCCGATCGGCGACTGGTCGATCAGGACCGCTTTCTCGATGTGCTCATGCCCCCTTATGGATCGATGTCGCCCGGGAACGTCGGTCGGCTTGCCCTTGAGCTTCGCGAGTCCGCGATGGAGCACTTCCTCGATGAGCGTCGATTTTCCCGAGCCCGACACGCCGGTCACGCAGACGAAGTGCCCCAGCGGGATGCGCACGTCGACGTCCTTGAGATTGTGCTCCGCGGCCCCCGCGATTTCGAGCCACGCCTTCACGGCGATTCCGTTGCTTCCTGCGGTGCGCGCCCGATCGGAGACCGACTTCTCGCCGCGCAGATACTGTGCGGTCAGCGTATGGCCGTCGCGCACCAGCGCATCCGGCGGCCCGAAATAGACGACTTCCCCGCCGCGTTCGCCCGGCCCGGGGCCGAGATCGAGAATCTGATCCGCGGCGAGCATGATCTGCGGATCGTGCTCGACGACCAGCAGCGAATTGCCCGCATCGCGGAGTCGCTCCAGCACGCCCACGACTCTGCGGACGTCGCGCGGGTGCAGGCCGATGGATGGCTCGTCGAGCACGAACAGCGTATTCACCAGCGAGGTGCCGAGCGCGGTGGTGAGGTTGATGCGCTGGACTTCGCCCCCCGAGAGCGTCCGCGACTGGCGATCGAGCGTGAGATAGCCGAGCCCCACTTCCACGAGATAGCGCAATCGAGTGCGGATCTCGCCGATCAGCAGGTCAGTAGCCTCGTCGAGCGGCGCGGGCAAGTGCACGTTCTCGAAAAACTCGCTGCATCGTCCGATCGACAGCAGCATCACGTCGTGAATCGACAGACCCGGCAACGCAGCGAACGCCTCGTCGGAGAACTCGGTTCCGACCGGCCGGAAGCGCGCGCCGCGCGGCATCGCAAGGTCCGCGGATTCTTGCGACCCCAGGCGGTAGAGCAGTCCTTCGGTGCGCAGCCGCGCGCCACCGCACGCACTGCAGCTGTTGTAGGCGCGATACTTGGAGAGCAGCACCCGGATGTGCATCTTGTAGCTCTTGGTCTCGAGCCAGTCGAAGAAGCGCCGCGCTCCATACCAGACCTTCTTCGTCCAGGGCCCTTCGCCTTCGATCACCCAATTGCGTTGCTCGTCGGTCAGCTCCCGCCACGGCACATCGACCGGAATGCCGCGCTTGCGCGCGAACTTCATCATGTCGTCCTGGCATTCCCGGTAGCTCTGGGTCTGCCAGGGGCGGATGGCGCCGTCGGCGAGCGTCTTGCTCTCGTCGGGAATCACCAGCCCGTAGTCGATTCCCATCGTCCGCCCGAAGCCGCGACACGACTCGCAGGCACCGAGCGGCGAGTTGAACGAGAACATGCTCGGGACGGGCTCGCGATAATGAATGTCGCAGTCCGCGCAGTGGAGATCGGTGGAGAAGCGCAGGGGCGGATCTTCGTCACCCGTCGGATAAACGCTGGCGCGTCCGCTGCCGATCTTGAAGGCGGCCTCGAGATCCTCCGTGATCCGGCTACGATCTTCGGCGGACAGACGCACGCGGTCCTGGATGATCTCGAGGATCGCACCGCGCTTGGCATGGACGCGCGTGTACCCCTGGCGTTCCAGCAGCTGGCGCACCTCCGCTTCGCCGAAATTCTGCGGAACCGTCACGGGAAACGTGATGAGTGCCGGCGCGTCGCCGGACACGGTACGGGCAAGCAGTTGCTCGCAGACGGACTGCGCCGTGTCGCGCTCGACCCGGCGTCCACAACCGCGGCAATAGAGGTCGGCCACGCGCGCGAACAGCAGCTTCAGGTGGTCCGCCAGCTCCGTCATCGTGCCGACGGTGGAGCGCGACGTGCGGACCGGGTTCGTCTGATCGATCGCGATCGCCGGTGGAATGCCTTCGATGCGCTCGACGCGCGGCTTGTCCATGCGATCGAGAAATTGCCGCGCATACGGCGAGAACGTCTCGACGTAGCGCCGCTGGCCTTCCGCGTAGATCGTGTCGAACGCGAGCGATGATTTGCCGGACCCGGAAACGCCGGTCACGACGATGAGCTGGTACAGCGGAATCTCGAGGTCGAGACCCTTCAGATTGTTCTGACGCGCCCCGCCGACGATCATGACCTCCGCGTTCATGCTACCGACATCGCTCATCCATCACCCCGCTTCCCGCAGGGCCAGCATCGGCGGATGATCGAGCGCGGCGCGCGCGCCCATCCAGGCATTGAAGCTGACGCACGCCAGCCCGAGGACGGGCCCGGCCACCCAGATCCAGAAGCTGAAGACGTACGGAAAGTTGAATACGCGATCGGCGAGCACGTAGCCGATGCTGAATGCGGCGAGCGATGCGAGCGCGCCGGCAATCAGGCCAAGCGCCAGGAACTCGGCCTGCTGAGCCTTCGCGATCTGGGCGCGGGCCGCGCCGAGCGCCCGCATGACGGCCGCCTCCTGCAACCGTTCGTCCTGCGTCGCGAGCAGTGCGGCGTAGAGCACCAGCACGCCTGCGGCGAGCGCAAACAGGAACACGATCTGCACGGCATTCACGACCTGATCGACGATCTTGAGGATCTGATTGAGGATGGCGCTCATGTCCACGACCGTCAGGTTCGGGAAGCGCGCGATCAGCCGGTTCATCGAGTCGTTGGCGCCGGCGGGCAGATAGAAGCTCGTCAAGTAGCTCGTGGGGCGGTCATCGAGCAGGTTCGGCGTCGTGATCACGAAGAAATTGACACGCATGGAATCCCAGGTGAGCTTGCGGAGATTCGTCACCGGCGCCTTGAATTCGCTCCCGCCGACGGACCACGTGAGCGTGTCGCCCACTTTTATTTGCAGCCGCTTCGCGATCCCTTCCTCGACGGACAGCGCACCCCGCTGGAGATCCTGCTTCCGGAACCATTGTCCCGCCGCAACAGTGTTGTGGGCGGGCAGCATCTCCATGTAGGAAAGATTGAACTCGCGCTCGACGAGGCGCTTGCTGCGCTCATCCTCGTAGGCGTCCGCCTCCACCGCGCGCCCGTTGATGGCCATCAGACGCCCGCGCACCATCGGATACGTCACGGGCGGGGGAAGCCGCTCGGCGTCGAAAAACGCAGCGAGCGGCGCGCGCTGCTCGGGCTGGATGTTCAGGATGAACCGGTTCGGCGCATCCGGAGGCGTCTTCGCCCGCCATGCCTCAAGGAGGTCTGCGCGCGTGAACGTGAGCAGCAGGATCGCGGTGAGGCCCAGCGCGAGACCCGCCACCTGGACGGTGTTCGTGACGCTCCGACGGCGGAGATTCGCGAGTCCATAGTGCCAGGATGCCGGGGCCCGCGCGCCGAGCTTTGCGATCAGCCGGATCAGCGCATAGCCGAAGATGCCGGAGACCACGAGAGCGGCGACGAATCCGCCCAGCACATACCCGGCGAGCTTCGCGCTGCCCGCCTGCCAGAAGATGAGCGCGGCGAAGGCGGCCAAGCCGAGGC
>JBAVOG010000858.1:0-2747 GCA_049691875.1 Burkholderiales bacterium
TCACGACCCCGCGCAGTTCGATGGCGAATCGCTGCGGCCCTACAACGTCGGCGCGGACGCGCTGCTCGTGAATTTCAAGACGGTGCGCTTTCTGTTCGTGCCGGACAGCGCCCGCAATGCAGTTCGCATCATTCCCGAACCCAGGCTCGCGCAGATCGATGTCGAGAACCGCGTGAAGCTCGGCCCGGGTTTCTGCGGCGACTGGCGGGCGGGACTGCGGGTCGATCTCCACAGCGTCGACGAGCGCACGCGCGTGACCTTCTCGGGGACCATGCCCGCGAGCTGCAGCGAGCGCTACTGGAACGTGAGCGTGCTCGATCACCCGGAGTTCGTGTACGGCGTATTTCGAAACCTGTGGGAAGCCTCCGGCGGCACGCTGCACGGTCCGGTGCGCGAGGGCACGCCGGCTCCCGGCGCGACGCCCATCGCCACGATCGAATCGCCCGCCGCCGCCGAGATCGTTCGCGACATCAACAAGTATTCGAACAACGTGATGGCGCGCCAGGTCTTCCTCACGCTCTCGGCGCAGATGCTCGACCTCCCGGGAAGCTACGATCGCTCGCAACGAGTCGTTCGCAACTGGCTCGACAGCCGCGGCCTGGCGATGCCCGAGCTCCTGATCGAAAACGGCTCCGGCCTCTCGCGCAAGGACCGCATCAGCGCCGCGAGCCTCGGCCAGCTGCTGCTGGCAATCTGGGCGAGTCCGGTCATGCCCGAGCTCATGGCATCGCTTCCGGTCGTGGCACAGGACGGGACGATGAAGCGGCGCCTGAAGTTCCAGGGTGTCGCGGGCAATGCGCACGTCAAGAGCGGGTCGCTGGCGGATTCGCGCACGCTCGCAGGCTACGTGCTCGACCGCAACGGTCGGCGTCTCGTCGTCGTTTTTCTCGTGAACGATCCGAACGCGCGCGCGAGCCAACCGGCGCACGACGCCGTGCTGCGCTGGGCCTACGAGGCGGCGCTCAAATAGCGCGCCCGACGCGCCAACCAGACGAACGCCGCGGCGGCAACCAATGCGCCGACGATGTCCGCCGCGAAATCCAGCCAGTCCGCCGTGCGCTGCGGCACCGTCGACTGAAAGAGCTCGTCCGCCGCGCCCACCCCGATCACGACCAATGCAGCGATCAGCACGCCACGTCCGCCCGCGGCGACGATGAGCAGCATCGTCAGCACGGCGTAGTAGCCGAAGTGCACGAGCTTGTCCAAGGGCGGGGCAATGAGCGGCAGGCCGGCGGGCTTTGCGCTTGCGTAGAAGAGCGCAGCGACCATTGCAACGAAGAGAATCGAGCAGGCGGCGCGCAGCGAAGTGCGCGGTCGCAGTATTGCGTTGAAGAGGCCCGCAAACGTCCTGGACTCATGCATGTCGTGGTGTGGCCGACTTACGCGCGAGTGCGCCGAGTCGAGCCTTTTGGACGACCTCTGGGACGCCGAGCAGGCGCGACACTCCGGGCCGCGACATACGCGGCAACCTCTTCCCCGAGTGAAAGGGTGAACGGGCTGCGGATCGTGACGTCGCCGTAGACCGCGCCGTCCTGGAAATCCTCGCTCAGCAGCAACGCGCACCCCTGGCACTGCGCCGCCGCGACCACCAGGCTGTCCCACCAGCTCAGCCGATATCGCTGCTCGATCTCGCGCGCGCGCTGTAACAACCCAGAATCGATCACCTGGGGACGCCACGCGAGCAGCGCGTTTACGTCGTCCCATGCCTCCTCACGCGAGAGTCCGGGATCGAGCTTGCGCGTGACATTGACGTAGTACTCCGAAAGGACTTGCACGCTGGTGCGCCCGGCCCGTTCGTGCCAAAGATGCTTGAGCCATTCAGACGCACGCGGCTGTTTCGCGGGCTCACCGCGGTCGCGTGCGTAGATCAGGACGTTCGTATCAACGAATACGGGAGCGCTCATGCGTGGCATCCCGCGATGCGTAGCGCTGCCCGCTCGCCTTGAGGCGAACGGGCGCCTTCCCGAGAAATCGGCGCATCGCTTCGTCGTACTCGCGAGACTCGCTCATCCGCTCGCGCAGGATCTCGCCCATCAGGCGGGAGACACTCGTGTTGCGCTGCGCGGCGTACACCCGCGCCCAGGCGGCGGTTTCCTCATCAAGGGTGATCGTGACGTTCTTCATGCGGGACTGCCCGTCGAAGTAATTACACGAATAAAGTGTAACACTATTTTCATGGAATAAAAGGTGGGCATGGGCAATGCTCTGAAATGGGTCGTCATTCCCGCCCCCCCGATAGACTCGCTCGGGGGCGGGGCTGGCCGTCGCGCTCGGCGCGTTCGGGGCGCACGCGCTGCGCGCGCGACTCGCGCCCGATCTGCTCGCGGTCGCCGTGGTGGGAGCGGGCTAGAGCCAACCACCCCCCGCCCTTCGGGCGGACCCCGTCGGGCGGACCCCTCCTTGAGAAGGAGGGGAGAATTCTTCATCCCCTCCTCTTTGAGGGGTGGCTGCGACGCAGACGGGGTGGTGACGGCTGCATGATGAATCCATTCGGTCGATTGGCCGCGTGGACAGCCGACCGCACCGATCTTAAGATTGTTCGTTCAACCGAAACTTCCCTGGAGCCCTTCGGGAGCCGATCGCCGCGCGTGGCACATGATCTCATCAATAAATTGTTAACGATGGCTGCGCTTCCCAAGCTGCTACTCATCCTCGGCGCACTTGCCGCCGCGCTGGCGGTCGTGCTCGGTGCTTTCGGGGCGCACGCGCTCCGCGCGCGCCTCGCGCCCGATCTGCTCGCGATCTAC
>JBAVOG010000859.1:0-9569 GCA_049691875.1 Burkholderiales bacterium
CCGTCGTTCTGCCCGAGCAGGTCGGCGACGAGCTGCTCATAGTCCGGAACGCGGGCGTCGACGAACACGAGCTCGAGCCGACCCGGGACCGCGGGCGCCGCGATCGCCGGGTCCGCGGCGTGGAGCACGCCCACGACCGCCTCGCGGATCGCCGACTGGGGAAAGGGCGCTTCCGGTGCCGCAAGGGACGCAATATCGGCAGACAGCAGCCAACGCGGTTCGAGTTCCTCGAGCCAGATCCGGCTTCGTCTGACGGCACGTCTCACAACCATTCGGCCTCGCTCTGACACTCCGCTTACCCTCGGGCGCGCATTCAAACCCACCTGAGCAAGATGCACGCCGCTTCACGCGCAAACGGCGCCCCAGCCGCCCCTCGGCGACGAGTGGTGGCGCGGACCGGACAGCCGGTGACTTTGGTGCAGTTTTGTGGGATAGCTTATTGTTATGAAAGAAAATTTTCCGCTTTGCGCGAGGGCAGGCCAAGCAACTCCATCACGCGGCGCGATGGATAGTCAGATAGTCGCCCGACAAGTGTGACGGGCGCGGCGCGACACGGGGGTGACCCGTTGCGGCACCCCGGAAAGGACGCGGTCCGCAGGAGTCAGGCGGCCGGCGCAGGCGGCCTGCGGCCGCGAATGGTTGCCTGGATCAACGCCACGAGGCCAAGCAGGCCAAACCCGACGAGATCGGTCTCCAGACCGGGCTTGATCAGGCAAAAGGCGGCGGCAATCAGCAGCACGCGTTGCCATGGCGGAGCGGGGCCGACCAGCCAACCGTGCAGGCCGGACGCCAAGCACATCACGCCGAGGATGGCGGTCGGGACGGCCAGCAGGATCGTGGACCAGTCACCTATCAGGAGCAGCGACGGCTCGTAGATGAACATGAACGGCACGATGTACGCGGGCGCCGCGGCACGCATCGCCTCGAGTCCCGTTGCCCAGATCGGGGCGCGCGCAAGTCCGGCCGCCGCGAACACGGCGAGCGCGACCGGAGGCGTGATGGCCGACAGGATCGCGAAGTAGAACGCAAACATGTGCGCCGCCGGTGTCACCGCGCCGAGCTTGATGATCGCCGGCACGAGCAGCGCCACCATCACGATGTAGGCAGGTGTCGTGGGCATACCCATGCCGAGGATGATGCCCGCCAGCGCAGTCAGCACCAGCGCGAGGATGAGGGAGTTCTGCGCGAGCGCCAGCACGATCTGCGTGAAAGTGATGCCGAGTCCGGTGATCGTCACGCATCCAATCACAACGCCCGCGCAGGCGCAGGCCATCGCGACCGAAAGCGTATTCTTCGCACCTTCCTGCAGCGCATCGAGAAGGCTCCACCATGTGATTCCGGCGCGCGTCGACGCGCGCAGCAGCGCGACCGGAAAGCAGGCGAGTGCGCCCGCGAGCGCGCACAGGGGCGCCGAATAGCCGAGAATCAGCCCGAACAGCACGACGAGTATCGGGATGAAGAGATGGCCACGCACGGCCATGACCCGCGTGAACCGCGGAAGCTCCGAACGCGGGACGCCGGCGAGCCGATAGCGCTTCGCTTCGAAGTGAACGGCGAAAAACACGGCGATGTAATACAGGAGCGCGGGGACAACTGCCCATACCGCAACCTGCGCATAGGGCACCGCGAGGAACTCCGCCATGACGAACGCCGCGGCGCCCATGACCGGAGGCATGATTTGCCCGCCGGTGGAAGCGACCGCCTCGACCGCCGCCGCGAAGGGCGGTCGGAATCCGGTCCGCTTCATCAGCGGAATCGTGATCGGGCCGTCGACCATCACGTTTGCCACCGCGCTGCCGGACACAGTGCCGAACAGCGACGAGCTGACGATTGCGACCTTGCCCGGCCCGCCCGCGGCATGCCCGGTGATCGACATCGCGAAATCCATGAAGAGCTGGCCGGTCCCGCTCTTCTCCATGAACGCTCCGAAGAGCACGAAGAGCATCACGTACGAGGCGGACACGCCGAGCGTCGAGCCGAAGATACCCTCGGTCGAAAGGTAGAGCTGTTCCATCAGCACCGGCGTGGTGACGTGGCTGAACAGCCCCGCGTAGACGAGAAACCCGATCGCGGTGAGCGGCAGCGCCCAGCCGATGACGCGACGCGTCGCGTCGAGCACGATGAGAACCGCGACGACCGCGAAGAACTTGTCCGACTGGGTAAGGTCGTCGATGTAGATGATGCGGTTGGTGAAGTACTCGTAGTTGACGAAGATGTGGAAAACGAAGCCGAAGCTCCCCGCGATGAGCAGGAGATCGAGCGCTCGCCAGAGCGGACCGCCGCGTGGCCGGAGCGGATAGAGCAGGTAGACGAGAGTCAGTGCGAAGAGGAGATGAGTCCCGCGGAAGATCACGGCCTCGGGCGGGCCGAAGGCCGCCACATACATGTGATACAGCGACATCGCCACGGCGACGGTCGTGACGAGCCACTTCAGCGCTTGTGTGGCCGGGTTGGTGGCGGCCTTTTCCTCGGACATGCGGTTTCCCCAAGGCCAAAGCGGCGCGGGGCGGTCATGCCGCCCCGCGTGATGCGCCCTGGCGGCGGCGCCTTACATCGCGCCGACTTCCTTGTAGTACTTCGCCGCGCCCTTGTGGAACGGCACGCCCATATCCACCGCCATGTCCTTGGCCGTCATTCCGGAGATCGGCTTCACGACCGCCGCCATGCCAGCGACGTTTTCCACCATGGTTTTGGTCATCTTGTAGACGACGTCTTCAGGCAGGTTACAGGCGGCGATGATGTGCGTCGAGTAGCCGATGACCGGAACGTCCTTGTCCTGCTTGGGATACGTGCCGGCCTTGATGATGAGCTTCTTGTAAAAGCCAGGGTTCAGCTTGTTCATCTCGGCGAGGGTCTTGTCGTCGGCGGGAACGAGATGCACGTCGCGGGCGCTGGCGAGATCCATCACCGCGGAGGCCGGCGCCGTGGTGCCGAGGGTGAATACCTGCGCATGGCCGTCCTTCATCATCGCGACCGCGTCGGTGTAGCCGGCCTGGAAGTTGACCTTGGCGAGCGATTTGTAGTCCATGCCGTTCAGGTGCAGCACGGCCGCAGTGACTGCCTCGGCCGTGTTGCCCTTGGGCTGGGTCACCAGAACCTTGCCCTTGAGGTCCGCGAAGCTGTTTATCCCCGCGTCGGACAGCGCGACAACCTGAAAGTATTGCGGGTAAAGATTCGCGACTTGGCAGACGTTGGTCACCTTCTTCTTATAGGGTGGCCGGCCTTCGATGCCATCGACCGTGGTGGAAGAGTTCGCGATGCCGATCTGGGCCTTGCCCTCGTCGACGCCGCGCACGTTGGCAATGCCGGCGCCGGGGGTCTGCTGGATCTCGAGGCCGGGAATGGCCTTCTCCCACATGCCCTTCAGCGCGCCACCGAGCGGGATCCATGAGCCGCCCTGCGGGCCGGTCATGAAGGTGACCTGCTGCGCCGCTGCTGGAGCGGCGAGTGCGCCAGCGACGGCGATGGCCGCGAAAGTGCGAACTATCAGGTGAGACTTGTTCATGGGACTCCTCCTAGGGTGATCTATGCTTTTTTGGGTCTGGCCGGCGATCATACCGCCGCCCGTGGCTCTCTGCCACGGCGCCCGCGGTGCCACACCGGGGCGTCAGGGTCAGCCGACCGGGGTCAGGACCGGCTTGCCCGCGAAGTGCGCGAGCAGGTTGTCCACCGTGAGCCGGCCCATCTCGTTGCGCGACTCGTGGGTGGCGCTGCCCACGTGCGGTGCAAGGACGACCTGCTCCATCGAGAACAGCGCTTCCGGGGCCCGAGGCTCGTCCTCGAACACGTCCAGCCCGGCACCGCCCAGCGATCCGTCTTGCAGACATTTCACGAGCGCCGCCTCGTCCACGACCGAGCCCCGCGCCACGTTGACCAGAATGCCTTGGGGCCCGAGTGCCTTCATCACTTTCTCGCTCACGATGCGCTTCGTCGCCGCTCCGCCCGGGCAGATCGCAACGAGGAAATCGCTTTCGGCCGCCAACTCCGCAAGGTCTTTGTAGTAGCGGTATTTCGCGCCCTCGACCGGCTTGCGGTTGTGGTACGCGATCGGCATGTCGAACGCCTCGGCCCGCTTGGCGATCGCCTGGCCGATACGGCCCAGGCCGAGGATGCCGAGCCGTTTCCCGGTCAGCTTGCGCGCAAGCGGCTGGGTGCCTTTGAGCCACTTCCCGTCGCGCACGAACCGGTCCCCCACGGCGAGCCGGCGCGACGCCATGAGCATCAGCGCCAGCGCCAGGTCGGCCACGTCGTCATTGAGGACCTCAGGCGTGTTGGTGACGATGATCTTCCGCTCGGCCGCGGCCTTGAGATCGATCGCATCCACGCCGACACCGAAGCAGGAAATGATCTCCACCTTCGGCAACGCATCCATGACCTCCGCGGTCGCGCCATGGAAACCGGTGGTCGCGATGCCACGAATGCTGTTTGCGCGCTCTTTCAGGAATGCGGCGCGATCGGAGGCCTGCCACAACTTGTGGGTGGTGAACTCGCAATCGAGTCGCTCGAGCTGGGGCGGATAGAACGGTCCGGCAACGAGGATGTCTGTTTTTTTCATGGCTGGGTTCACGATTTGAACTTGGCGGCGAGCGCGTCGGCGCCGCGCGCGAGTAAACCGACGTCCGCGCCAACCGCCACGAACACGGCGCCGAGCTCGAGATACCGGCGCGCGAGCTTCTCGTCGGGAGTCAGAATGCCGGCCGCCTTGCGTCCCTTGCGGATGCGCGCGATCGCGTCCTCTATTTTCGGCAGCACGGCTGCATTGCTGGTCTCGCCGAGGAAGCCGAGGGACGCATGCAAGTCGGCCGGACCGATGAACACGCCGTCGACCCCGTCCACCGCGCAGATCGCCTCGATCTGATCGAGCGCAGACTGGGTTTCCACCTGGACCAGCACGCACACTTCCTCGTTCGCCCGCTGCGGATAGCCCTTGACGCGACCGAAGCGCGTCGCACGCGTGGTACCGGCAACGCCGCGCACGCCCTGGGGTGGATAGCGGGTGGCGGCTACCGCCGCGCGCGCCTCTTCGGCGTTCTGGACGAACGGGATGAGCAACGTCTGCGTCCCGATGTCGAGATAGCGCTTGATCGTCACCATGTCGTTCCACGGGACGCGCACGATCGGGTGCGTCGGATAAGGTGCTGCGGCCTGGAGCTGCGAAAGCACGGATTCGAGATCGTTCGGCGAATGCTCGGTGTCGAGCAGCAGCCAGTCGAAGCCGGCACCGGCGACCACCTCGACCGAGTAGTTCGAAGAAAGGCTCGACCAAAGCCCGATCTGGGCCTTGCCGGACGTGATGGCGCGCTTGAAGGGATTCGTCGGGAATTCCAATTCGGTGCTCCTCGCTGTCCCGGGTTGGAAGATCCGCAGTGCACCGGGCCCACCGCGAAAGGCCAAGTTTAGCCGACTGGACCGTCGCGGGGGCAGGGCGGCCGCCAACGCTGAGCCTGCGACTACACGGCATGGCGTGAGGTGCACTAAGCTCGACGGTGGGGATAGGGGAGGCACGCGATTGTTCGGAACCGTCACCGTACCGGTGTGGATAGCGATCCTGATCGGGATTGCGGCCGCGTGGGCGGTGTACGACCGCATCATGGCGCCGAGCGTGCGCTGGGTGTTGCGGAGCCGCACAAACCGGGTGCTCGAAGAGGTCGGCAGCCGGCTGAAGCTCGAGATTCGGCCCTTCCAGCGTACCCGGCGGCAGGCGCTGATCGACGTCCTCGTGTACGACGACGGCGTTCAGGAGTCGGCGGCGGCCTATGCGCGCGAGCACGACATGCCGCGCGACGTCGTGACCGAACAGATCCGCGAGTACGCGCGCGAGATCGTCCCCGCGTTCAACGCGTACTTCTACTTTCGCATCGGCTACCGGGTTGGCCGCTGGGTCACGCGCTCGCTATATCGGGTCCGCGTCGGCCGCAGCGACGACGGCGCGCTTGCCCGTGTATCGGGCGACGCCACCGTGGTGTTCGTCATGAACCATCGTAGCAACATGGACTATGTCCTCGCGGCCTTCCTGGTCGCAGACCACGCCGCCCTCTCGTATGCCGTGGGCGAGTGGGCGCGCATCTGGCCCTTGCAGCAGCTGATCCGCTCGATGGGCGCGTATTTCGTGCGCCGAAACTCGCGGGACGCCCTCTACCGGCGGGTGCTGGAGCGCTACATCGTGAAGGCGACCGAGGCGGGGGTGGCCCAGGCGATCTATCCGGAGGGCGGTCTGTCGCGCGACGGGCGCATGCGCGATCCCAAGCTGGGCGCGCTCGACTACATGGTACGCGGGTTTCACCCGGAAGGTGAACGCGACCTGGTGTTCGTGCCGCTCGGCATAAATTACGATCGTGTGCTGGAGGATCGCACGCTGCTCGCGGCACTGGACCAGGATTCGCGCAAACCTGGCACGTTGCACGCCGCGGCCACGACGCTTGGCTTCGTGTGGGGGCAAGCGATACTCATGATCCGGAGCCAGTGGCAGAGCTTCGGCTACGCGTGCGTCAATTTCGGCGCGCCGATCTCGATGCGCGAGTACGTCGCCCGCCAGGACATCGACTTCCGCAAGCTGGGCAAGGACGAGCGCTTTGCGCGCGTAGGCGAGCTCGCCGGCCACCTCATGAACGCGGTCGCCCGGTCCATCCCGGTCCTCCCGGTGCCGCTCGTCGCCACCGTCTTCGTGCAAAGTCCTGTGGAGGCGATTTCGGGCATCGAGATCAAGTCGCGCGTGGAAGCGCTCGCAGAGCGGCTCGAGGCCGCGGGCGCGCACGTCTATGTCCCGCGGCGCGATCGGGACTTCGCGGTGACAGCCGGACTGCAGATGTTGACGCTACGTCGGTTGATCAACGAGTCCGACGGAATCTACACCGCGAAATCATCCGAGCTGCGCGTACTGCAGTATTACGCGAATTCCATTGCGCATTTGCTTGGGTGACGAGCGCCGCGCATTTTTCTCAACCGCCCCCCGCCCTTCGGGCGGACCCCTCCTTGGAAAGGAGGGGAAGAACCTTAAACCATCCCCTCCTTTTCAAGGAGGGGTGCCCGCGGAGCGGGCGAGGTGGTTCAGATTAGGCTTTCTTGGCCACCTCGATCTTCGCGGCCCGCGCGAGATCGCGATGAATGCGCGCGACACGCTCGACCTCGCCCTTGGCGGGGAAGCGCTCATAAAAGCCCTCGGAGCGAAACTGGCGCGCCAGTTCGGCCCAGGGCGCGAGGCGCGCTTCCCACCGCCCGACGCGCCCATCCTCGGGCTCGGCGTCGTCGCGCGAGAGGTCGGCGCACACGCGAATCAGTGCCTTGATCGTTACCGGCTTGGTGACCATGTAGTTGTCCTTGCCCCAGCTCGAATCGGTGAACACGCTGCGCGCCGCTTTCAGGAAATCCCGCACCATGCTGTAGTACCGATCGGCGTTGCGCGCGCTGCCGCCGGAGATCTGGATTTTCCGCCAGTTGACCCGCACCCAGCGGTGGATCTCGTTGAAGAGCTCCGCCTGGAGGATCCACTTGTCGCGCTGGCTGCGTCCGCCGAGACGGTTGATGCGGTAGCGGAGCGGGCTGTCGGCCTCGGTGTATAGCTTCTCGACAATGCGCGCCGCGAACTTGCGATCGGGGGCGGCCCACGACACGCGTTCGTAGAGGTCGACCAGGTGGCTTTTGTTGATACGTGTCGGGGTGGAGTTGATGATCACGAACATCTCGGAGGCGAAATCCTCGCTGCGCCCGTCGAAGATGATGCACGGGACGCTGATGGTACTGGCCTCCTCCGGGCGATCCTCCAGGTAGAAATGCAGCGCCGCCAGCCGGTGCTGACCGTCGATGATCAGGAACTTCGAGGCCGGATCGGCGAGGCGACCGACTCCGTCGCCGGTTTCCTGGAAGCGCAGCGTCTCGTGCGTGAAGAGCAGGACGGTTCCGGGAATCGGCGGCTGGCTGGCCGCGGTTTCGTAGAAGTTGCGCAGCGCCTTGACCTTCGCCTTGGAAAGCGTCCGCTGGAACGCCTTGTCGGTGCGCTCGATCTTGGAAATGAACTGCGCGACGTCGTCGCTCTGGGCGACGCGTGAAGGTTCAATCTCCTCGCCCTCGCTGTAGAAGCGGCTGATGAACCGGACCTTCTTCAGCAGGTCCGCAGCACGATAGCTGGCAAAGTAGAAGACCCCATCTTTTTGGCGGATGCGCGTCGCGTGCACGGCCGTCCCTCCCTCGCAGTCGTTTTTGCAGGTCCTTGACGCTTTCGCACGACGGGCTGAGCAGCTTGTTTACGGACAAGGGGCGATTCCCTTGCATGGCTTCCCTTGGTTACGACAGGGATAAGCCCCTCGTACGATTTCCCATTCGTGCGGGCCGCGTGAACTATACCTCCCCCGGGGCGTCAGTGCCCACTTTCCAGGGGGCGGGACGGCTCGAAATCAGTGGATTTCGGGGTCGGGGGTGGGGACGGTCCCCTCCAGGACGTCGAAATCGCACCCCTCGTTCGCCTGTCGGATGTGCTTCTGGAAGATGGCTCCATAGCCCCGGGCGTACCGCGGAGCCGGCGCCTTCCAGAGCCGCTTGCGCCGCAGCAATTCGGCGTCGTCCACTCGCATCATCAGCCGGCGGCCGGGAACGTCGAGCTCGATCAGATCGCCGGTCTGCACGAGGGCGAGCGGCCCCCCGACGAACGACTCGGGCGCGACGTGCAGTACGCAGGCGCCGTAGCTCGTGCCGCTCATCCGCGCGTCCGAGATCCGGACCATGTCGCGCACGCCCTGCGCGAGGAGCTTCTTGGGGATGGGGAGCTGGCCCCACTCGGGCATGCCGGGACCGCCCTGCGGACCGGCATTTCTGAGCACCAGCACCGAATCGGCGTTCACGTCCAGGTGCGGGTCGTCGATCCGCCCCGCCATGTCGTTGTAGTCCTCGAACACGATTGCCTTTCCAGCGTGCCTGAGCAGGCGGGATTCCGCCGCGCCCGGCTTGATCACCGCGCCGTCGGGCGCCAAGTTGCCGCGCAGCACGGCGAGCCCCCCGGCGGCGAGGACCGGGTTATCCCGAGGGCGGATCACCTCCGGGTTGTAGCTCTCCGCCCCGGAAAGATTCTCGCCGAGTGTCCGACCGTTCACCGTGAGGCTGTCCAGGGCAAGCAGATCGCGCACCTCGCCGAGCAGCGCGCGCAGCCCGCCCGCGTAGTAGAAGTCCTCCATGAGGAAGCGGCCCGACGGGCGCACGTCGGCGAGCACCGGGGTCTTCGTCGACAGCACGTCGAAGCGATCAAGATCGAGCGGAACGCCGGCGCGGCGGGCCATCGCGACGAGGTGGATGATCGCGTTCGTCGAGCCGCCCAGCGCGAGGACCGAGACGATGGCATTGTCGAACGCGGCCGCGGTCAGGATGTCGGTGGGTTTCAGGTCCTCCCAAACCATATCGACGATGCGCTTTCCCGTCAGGGCCGCCATCTTGGGGTGGTTGGCGTCCGGGGCTGGGATCGACGCCGCACCCGGCAGGGTCAGGCCCAGAGCCTCGACCGCGCTGGTCATGGTGGAGGCGGTGCCCATCGTCATGCAGTGCCCGGGAGAGCGCGCGATGCCGTCCTCGATCTCCTGCCAGTC
>JBAVOG010000860.1:0-2426 GCA_049691875.1 Burkholderiales bacterium
GCTTGTTGGTGCGGAAGGGATCGCCTTCGCCCGCGAACATGCGGGTGGGATCCTCGTTCTCGCGCTTGAAAGCGAATACGCCCGCGGTGAACGGAAACGAGCCCGGCAAGTTCTCGAGCATCAGCCACTTGAGGACCTCGCCTTCGTCCTCGTAACGCGGCAGCGCCACCTTGCGGATCTTGGTGCCGGAAAGAGTCTCCTGGACGAGCTTGGTGCGCACCTCGCGGCCGCGGATCTTCACCACGTATTCGTCGCCCGAGTAGGCCTTCTGCATGTCGGGCCACATGGCGAGGAGTTTCTTCGAGCGGTCGTCGAGCTTCGCGTCGCGGTCGGCGACCAGGACACCGAGATTCGCGTTGTCCTCCTTGCATTCCCTCGCGAGCATTTCCTGCGCTGCGGTGAGCTGCACACGCTCGCGGGCGATGCGGGCCTGCTCGGCGGCGTGGCGCTTGTAGCCGCGCGTGGTGTCGGCGATCTCAGCCAGGTAGCGCACGCGCTGCGGCGGGACGATTGCAGCCTTGCTGGTCGACGCCTTGTGCTTGACCTTGGGCAGCTTGCCGGGTGCGAGCGCGAGGCCGTGCTCGACGAGCTTCGCCGCAACCGCCTGGTAGAGCGCGGTGACGCCATCGTCGTTGAAGCGACTCGCCTGGGTGCCGAACACCGGCATGTCTTCGGGCTTCGCCGAGAAGAGCTGGCGGTTCCGCTGGTACTGCTTGCGCACGTCGCGCAGCGCGTCCTCCGCCCCCTTGCGGTCGTACTTGTTGATCGCGATGAAGTCGGCGAAGTCGAGCATGTCGATCTTCTCGAGCTGGCTCGCCGCACCGAACTCGGGAGTCATGACGTACAGCGACACGTCCACGTGCGGCACGATCGCGGCGTCGCCCTGGCCGATGCCGGAGGTCTCCACGATGACGAGGTCGAACCCGGCGACCTTGCACGCGGCAACCGCCTCGGGCAGCGCCCTGGAGATCTCTCCGGTCGCTTCGCGCGTGGCCATCGAGCGCATGAAGACGTTCGGAGCCCAATCGCCGGGGGACCCCTTCCTTTCCCCCGTGTGGATGGCATTCATGCGAATGCGGTCACCCAGCAGTGCTCCACCCGTCTTCTTGCGCGAGGGATCGATCGAGATCACTGCGATCTTCAATCGGTCGCCTTGGTCGAGGCGCAATCGGCGCACCAGTTCGTCGGTGAGCGAGCTCTTGCCCGCGCCGCCAGTGCCAGTGATGCCGAGCACGGGCGCCTTGGCCGTATCCGCGGCCTGCGCGAGTGCCTCGAGCAGCGCGCCCGGACAAGCGCCCGCTTCGAGCGCAGTGATCAGGCGCGCGAGGGCGCGCTGATCGCCCGCCTCGACGGCCTGCAGTTCCTTGGGCGCGTGCTTCGCGAGTTCCTGCTTTTCCAACTCCTGATCGCAGCGCTTGACCATGTCGTTGATCATGCCCTGCAGGCCGAGCCGCGCTCCATCCTCCGGCGAATAGATGCGCGCGACACCATACGCCTCGAGCTCCTTCACCTCGACCGGAACGATCACGCCGCCACCGCCGCCGAACACCTTGATGTTCTCGCCGCCCCGCTCGCGCAGCAGATCGAGCATGTACTTGAAGTACTCGACGTGGCCGCCCTGATAGGACGAGATGGCGATGCCCTGCGCGTCCTCCTGCAGCGCCGCGACGACCACTTCCTCGACCGAGCGGTTGTGGCCGAGGTGGATCACCTCGCAACCCGTCGCCTGCAGGATGCGCCGCATGATGTTGATCGAGGCGTCGTGGCCGTCGAAGAGCGATGCTGCCGTGACGAAGCGCACCTTGTGCTTCGCCTTGTAGGCGGTGAGCTCGCGGCTGACGGAGAGGTCGGTCATCGTTCGTCCCCCGGCGACACGCCGGTGCGCGGCGTGCAGGACCCGTAAGTGTACTGCGGTCAGGGGGTTACGAGTGACGCGGCGAGCGGGGCGAGCGGCGCGCGGAGGCCCACCCGGGTACCGGGCGGTGGGTCCGGTACTCTCGGGGCATGGAAGCCCTCAACCAGATCCTGCTCGCCGGCGCGTTCATCCTGCTCGCCGCGCTGCTGCTCGGCGCGTTCTCGTCGCGCATGGGGCTGCCGCTTCTGCTCGTGTTCCTCGTGGTGGGCATGTTCGCAGGCGAGGACGGCCCGGGCGGCATCCAGTTCAGCGACTACGCGCTCTCCTTTCTCGTCGGCAACGTTGCCCTCGCGGTGATCCTGCTCGACGGCGGACTCCGCACGCCGCTCGCGGTCTTTCGCGTGGCGCTGCGTCCGGCGCTCGTGCTGGCGAGCGCGGGCGTCGCGATCACCGCCACGCTCGTGGGCGTGATCGCCGCTTGGATCTTCGATCTCGACTGGCGGATCGCGGCGCTGCTCGGGGCCATCGTAGGGTCCACCGACGCGGCGGCGGTTTTCGCGCTGCTCAAGTC
>JBAVOG010000861.1:0-3883 GCA_049691875.1 Burkholderiales bacterium
CGCATTCGAAGTTGGCGCCCTGCCATGCCCTCGATCTCAGGGCCAAGGTCAACCGTTGCAAGTAACTTCACCGTAACACCTTTCGTCTCAGGTGCCACCTGTTCGTTGCTCATCGTGCTCTCCTCTCTGTACTTCCAGGGCCTAACGTGGCCGTTCACCCGACCGAGCGACGGCGCGGAATGCCGCTCTCGAGGGTCGGGTGCAACGGCTTGTTATGCATTATTTTGCAGATCCACTCGGCCAGAAGCAGGTTTGGCAGCCAACATAGCCACGCGATAGTGGGATAGGCGACGCCGAAATTGACACCGGCAAGGACCGATGCGGGAATGTAAATGCGCAGCATTACGGCAGCAAACGTGAGCGAGAAGTTGCGCACCATCCATTTCTGGTGCTCCTCGATCGCCCCGTTACGAATGGCGAGGAACGCACGCAATCCGGTATAGAGCCAACACACCGCGAGCGTCGCAAAGCCAAGCTTGGCGACGAGGCCGCCAAACGCGAACTGGGATATGTAGAGGCCGGACAGACCCCCGATAAGAACACCCCCACCGAGGTACGCACGCCCCATCCACCGATGGAGGTGTATCCGGGCGCGCCGCAGCCGAGCAGAAAACTGAAAAGGACCTAGGAGCAACGCAACGGCCGCCGCGAACACGTGTAGATAGACGCCGAGAGGATGCGCCACGAAGTCTGCCTTCATGTCAGGATGCACGAGCGAACCCAATGGCATCACTCCGTATCCAATGGCGGCATAAGCAACAACGCCAACGGAGAGAACGTAGAGCAGTGCTTTGCTAGCCGAGCGCATAACGCTCGCGCTGAGCCGCCGCCGAGGCGAGAAGCGACGAGGGCACCGCCAGCCGGAGAAGCCCGCTGGCGGCGGTCGACTCGAGCGCGTGGTTGGGCTGCATGTCGCGAAAGCTACCCTGGTCTACAGGTGCGAGAAGAACTCAGGTGCCTCTTGCCACCTGTCATTCATCCCATCGACGTAGGTGATGGGAATCGTCGACAGTTCCTCCTCCGTGATCCCTTCCAGGCAGCCCACGTTGACACCGTACATCTTTCCGATCGGCGTCTCGTTGCCAACTCCGAATGGACGTACGCCGCAGCGCCGACAGAAGAAGTGTTGATTCTTGTGCGTATTGAAAAGGTACTCCGTGAGCTCCTTCTCGCCCGAAATCAGGCGAAAGTTTTCCGGTTTGGCTACCGCAGGCCAGAATCGGTTTCGTCGACAGATGGAGCAGTTACACCGATACGTGCTTTGGGTCAGGTCGAGATCCGCCTCGAATCTCACGGCACCGCAGTGACAACTGCCCTGATAGGTCTTCATCATGTCGCAGTCCTCACCGCGCGGGACGTCTGTGCAGCCCAACGCTAGAGATCACCGGCGCGCCAAAACGGGCGAAGCCCGCCGGAGCGGGTCCGGTGCATCGACGGGTTGGGCGGCCGCTTCACTTAACGCGATGCTATACGGTGACCGCCTCAATGCGACTGAGCGTGACCGCAGTACCCGTGCGCAGTGTGTTCTGTATCTCAGCAACTCGATCCGTGTGTGACATCAAGTCTCGGATAGTTTGACCGGGTGCGTGCGCCCAAACCTTGGCGCCGTAGGTGACGTTACGGGCCGGTTCACCTTCAGCCCCGAACTCACCAGCAACTTCTACCTCAATCCGCTCCACGCCCACCCCGCGTTTTGCCGCCTCGCGGTAGATGTCGTTGCAGTAGCAAGTGGCTAGGGCCAGAAACAAAAGCTCACCTCCATTGGCAGTTGAGCCGAATCCGGTTGGCTTTGGGGCGATCTGAATCGAATGCGCCTGATCGTTCGTCGCCAAGGTGATGTGGTTCTGACCACGACTACTCTGAACGCGAGCGCTGATTCCCATTGCTTACTCCGGCTAGAGATGGTGACGCCCGTGAGCTTCCTTCGGCCGCCCAACGCTCGCGCTGAGCCGCCGCCGGGGAGCGCAGCGACGAGGGAACCGCCAGCCGGCGAAGCCCGCTGGCGGCGGTCGGCTCGAGCGCAGGTTTGGGCCACAGCATGGGGAAGGCGCCCAAGAACGCGTCCGCTCTATACAGGCTCGAGCTCAGACAAGGCTTTCAGCCGCGTACCAATCTGCTTTTCCGCTACCTTTAGATCGTAGCTTGCTTGGAGATTGAGCCAGTACTGCGGCGACTGTCCAAGCGCCTTCGAGAACAAGAGCGCTAGTTCTGCTGTAACAGGCCGCGCACCGTTCATGACATGCGAAATCCGCATGGGCGCGACCCCAATAGCGCGAGCGAAACGCGCTTGGGAAACGCCTCTTTCCTCCAGGATCTCGCGAAGGAAAACACCAGGATGAAAAGGGGGAAGGCCGCTCTTGATCACGTATGCCTCCAATCAGTGGTAAGCGACGATCGCGACGTCAAACGCGTCGCCGCTCGAGAAGCGAAAACACACTTTCCACTGCTCGTTGATGCGGATGCTCCACTGACCTTTGCGGTCGCCCCTCGATGCTTCAAGGCGATTAGACGGTGGCGACCTCAAATCAGCCAGCTGGGTCGCAGCGTGAAGTTGCGTGAGTCGCATTGCAGCCCGATCGCGAATCTCGGATGGCAAACGACGTGATCTTCGGGTCGTGTAGAACCATTCGGTTTCGCCATCCGCAAATGACCGAATCATTGTCCCAAACGGTAAACATTATGTTTATGCCCGTCAAGGCGTTAATGAGCGTAGCCGAGGGCATGGCCTGTACCCGGTGAATGGATGTCGACGCCGCGGGTTTCGTGCACCATTTCAGCAATTCCGGTTCCGAGACCGCACGGTCGCTCGTGATGATGACGCCGGATGTCGGCGTGCGGTTCTTTCGCGAGGTGGGGGCCCTGGCCGGGGCGGGTGGGCCGCCTGATCGGGCGAAGCTGATGGAGGTCATGACCCGATACGGGCTGGTGCCCGCCGCGCCGAAGCACGCGCCGCGCATCGCAAACAGTCAAACCGTTTCGTGAGCTTTGCGGAGTGCTGGCCTCGGCCCCGTGTCGACGGGGCTATGCACCTTCGCCAAAGAATTGCGAGATGCCGACCAACCTGGAGTATGTGGAGGCGCGCCTATGGCTCGGCACGCATCGAACGATTTGGTCTCGCGGCCGTGGCTCGTCTGTGCAGGCTCGAGTCTGGCGCGCGATGAATCACGCGCTCGTTCTGTTCGCCGCCTGCGCCGCATGGTCGCTCGCGCTTGCGTTGGTCGTGTCTCGGGCGACGGGCTACGCGTTAGAGCGCTGACGCGGCTTGGGCGCGGGCCGATCGCGAACAAGGGGCTGCTGAGCGGGGCGGCAGGATTTGAACCCACGACCCCCTGGTTCGTGGGGCTCAACTGGAAGATGCTGCAATGCGTACCAACTGGTCCACGGCCGTCTGCTCGCCGCGGGCGACGTCGACTAGCTCGAGTTGCACGCCGGCTTGCGCGTTGGGCGAAGTGATCGGTACGCGGGTGAGACAGGCGGCGATCGTGGCCTGCAGAAACTCGCGGCGCGTGCTGCCGTCCACCAAGAGTGCCACGCGGCCGGCAGGCACCAGATCGATCAACGCCTGCAGCTCGAAGATGCAGCCTTGGTTGTCTGGCCCGAAGCTCCGCAGGTCCATCGCCACCAGGTCGCTTCGCGCCATCAGCCCCCGCACGGCGGCACGCCACGCGTCGTTCCCGCAGAAGAGCTCGGTCACCCGCCAGCGGGCGTCGAGATCGCAGCGATCGTCCATTGCGGCCAGGCGCGCGGGCACCTCGGCGGGATCGACGATGAACCGGTCGCGCAGCCGGCCCGCGAGGAAGTCGAGAAACTCGTCCGGATCGATGGTGCTGCTGGCGAGGTCGGGCGCGCCGATCATCGCGATCGGTCCGATGTAGCGCCAGCG
>JBAVOG010000862.1:0-4098 GCA_049691875.1 Burkholderiales bacterium
TTGCGGATTTCCTCGATGTTGACGTGCACCGCGTTTACCCCGAGCAGCCTCCGCAGCTCGGTCTTGAGCTGCTCGATGTCCTCGCCCTTCTTGCCGATGACCACTCCCGGCCGGGCGCTGAAGATCGTGATTCGCGCATCCTTCGCCGGCCGCTCGATCAGGACCTTGCTCACCATCGCGTGGCTGAGCCGCTTCTTCAGGTAGGCCCGGACCTTCAGGTCCTCGTTGAGCATGGTGGCGAAGGCCGGACCCTGGGCGAACCAGCGCGATCCCCAGCCCCGGTTGAAGGCCAGCCGAAATCCGGTCGGATTGATCTTGTGTCCCATTGAGATCCTCTTTACTTGGCCGCGGCGGACTTGGCCCGCTTCGCCGGCGCATTGCGTGGCTTCGTGGCGGCCTTGCGCGCATTTGTGGTCGCCGACTTACGCGGCTTGGCGGGCTGATCGCTCACCGTCACGAAGATGTGACAGGTCTGCTTGATGATCCGGTTGCCGCGGCCCTTCGCGCGGGCCTGAAACCGCTTCAGCGAAAATCCCCGGTCGACGTCGATGCGACTTACCCGGAGCTCGTCCACGTCGGCGCCATCGTTGTGCTCGGCGTTCGCAATCGCCGATTCGAGCACCTTCTTGATGAGCTGTGCGCTCTTCTTCGGCGTGAACGCGAGAATGTTGAGCGCCTGCTCGACCGTCCTGCCCCGGATGAGATCCGCTACGAGGCGGCCCTTCTGGGCCGACAACCGCACGCCATACAGCTTCGCCTGGGTTTCCATATGGCCTACCTCCGCTTGGCCGGCCCTGCAGGGGCGCCCGCGACCGCGGCTTTCTTCGCGCCGGTGTGGCCCTTGAAGGTCCGCGTCAGCGCAAACTCGCCGAGCTTGTGCCCGACCATGTTCTCGGTGACGTACACCGGGATGTGCTGCTTCCCGTTGTGGATCGCGATCGTGATGCCGACGAAATCCGGCGTCACCGTCGAGCGCCGCGACCAGGTCTTGATCGGACGCTTGTCGTTCGCGGCGCGCGCGGTATCGACCTTCTTCACCAGGTGGTGGTCCACGAAAGGACCCTTCTTGATCGAACGTGACATGCGTATCGCTCCTGCGCCTACTTCTTCTTGTGGCGGGACTGCACGACCATCGAATTCGTGCGCTTGTTGTTGCGCGTGCGGTAGCCCTTGGCCAGCACGCCCCAGGGGCTGACCGGATCGCGCTTCGTGCCGGTACGGCCTTCGCCCCCGCCGTGCGGATGATCGATCGGATTCATCGCCACACCGCGCACCGTCGGACGAACCCCGCGCCAGCGCATCGCGCCGGCCTTGCCGATCTGCTCGAGGTTGTGCTCTTCGTTGCCGACCTCGCCGATCGTCGCCCGACACTCGATGTGCACCTTGCGGATCTCACCGGACCGCATGCGGATCTGGGCGTAGTCGCCCTCGCGCGCGAGCAGCTGCACCGAGGCGCCCGCGGCACGCGCGATCTGCGCGCCCTTGCCGGGTTGCAGCTCGACACAGTGAATCGTCGTCCCGACCGGAATGTTGCGCAGCGCCTTGACGTTGCCGAGCTTGATCGCGGCGTCGGGTCCACTCATCACCTGCGCGCCGACGGTCAGTCCCTTCGCGGCGATGATGTAGCGACGCTCGCCGTCCGCATAGCAGATCAATGCCAGATTCGCGCTGCGGTTCGGATCGTATTCCAGCCGCTCCACCTTGCCGGCGATGCCATCCTTGTCGCGACGCTTGAAATCGACGATGCGGTAGTGCTGTTTGTGGCCGCCGCCGCGGTGCCGCACCGTGATCCGGCCCTTGCTGTTGCGACCGGCGCGATTCGACTGCGGCTCGACCAGCTTTTCGACCGGTCGGCCCTTGTGCAGCCCCGGCGTATTCGCGCGGACGACGCCGCGCCGTCCGGCGGAGGTGGGTTTCATCTTTACGAGCGGCATGGCTTACCCCGCGGCTTGGAAGTCGATGTCGTGGCCCGGCGCCAGTCGCACGTAGGCCTTTTTCCAACTCGCCCGCCGGCCCAGGAAGCGGCCGACCCGCTTCTGCTTGCCTCGGACGCTGGCCATCTGCACGGAGAGCACCTGGAGCTTCTTGTCCTTCGTGCTGAACACCAGCTCGACCGCGGCCTTGACTTCCGGCTTCGTCGCGTCGGACGCGACACGGAAAACGTACTGGTTGTTCTTCTCGCCGATGAACGTGCTCTTCTCCGATACCACCGGAGCAAGCAGCACGTTCAGCAGCCGATCCTGCTTGAACCCGCTCATCCCAGTATCTCCTCGAACTTGGCGACGGCCTGCTTCGTCAGCAGCACGTTCTGGTAGTGAACCAGCGACACCGGATCGGCGTGCTGGACGTCGAGCACCAGCACGTTCGGAAGGTTGCGGGACGAAAGCACGAGATTCTCGTCCACGCCGTCCGTGATCAGCAGGACCTGCTCGAGGCCCAGGCTCTTCACCTTCTGGGCGAGCAGCTTGGTCTTGGGCGCGTCGATCTTGAAATCCTCCACGATCGACAACCGACCCTCGCGCGCAAGCTGCGACAGGATCGAGGCCATGCCCGCACGGTACATCTTGCGGTTCACCTTCTGGCTGAAGTTCTCGTCGGGAAGGTTGGGAAAGATCCGTGCGCCACCGCGCCACAGAGGGCTCCCGGCGAATCCGGCCCGCGCACGCCCGGTTCCCTTCTGGCGCCACGGCTTGCGATGCGAGTGGTTCATGTCGCCGCGCGCCTTCTGCTTGCGCGTACCGAGCCGCGCGTTCGCCTGGTAGGCGATCACGATCTGGTGCACCAGCGACTCGTTGAAATCACGTCCGAAGAGCGTGTCCGAGGCGGCGACCGTGGAGGCGGGCATTCCCTTGTCGTTGATCACTTTCAGGTCCATTGCCGTCCCCTCACTTCGCCGCTCGCTTGGGAGCCTTTGCGGCCGGAAGGACAACGATGTGCCCGCCATTCGCACCCGGAATACCGCCCCGCACGAGCAGCAGCTGGCGCTCGGTGTCCACGCGCACGACCACGAGATTCTGCGTGGTGCGCTTCACGTCGCCGAGATGGCCCGCCATTCGCTTTCCAGGGAAAACGCGCGAGGGATCCTGGTTCTGGCCGGTCGAGCCGGGGCGATTGTGCGAAAGCGAGTTGCCATGGCTCGCGCGATTCGACGAGAAGTGGTGGCGGCGGATGACGCCTGCGAAGCCGCGACCCTTGGTGGTTCCGGCCACGTCCACCATCTGCCCGACCTGGAAGAGGTCGGCTCCGATCTTGCCGCCCACCTGCAGGTTTGCGAGCTCGTCCTGCGGAACGCGAAATTCCCGCAGCATCGTCCCGCCCTCGACGCCGGCCTTCGCAAAGTGTCCGGCCATCGGCTTGGTCACGCGCGATGCGCGCCGCTTGCCATAGGCAACCTGGACCGCGCTGTAGCCGTCGGTCTCGGGCATCTTGATCTGGGTGACGCGGTTGTCGGCGACGTCCAGCACGGTCACCGGGACGGCATCGCCGTCGTCGGTGAATACGCGGGTCATGCCGACCTTGCGGCCGACGAGTCCCAAGCTCATGACATTTCGTTTTCTTTTCTAATCGACCCGGATCGCCCCGGGCGCCGATTCCAATTGATCGGCCCGTACACAGAATTCTCCGGGACCGCTCTCGCGGTCCCGACTTCAAAGTTTAATCTCTACGTCTACGCCAGCCGGCAGGTCGAGCTTCATCAGCGCGTCCACCGTCTTGTCGGTCGGGTCGAGGATGTCCATCAGTCGCTGATGCGTGCGGATCTCGAGCTGGTCGCGCGACGCCTTGTTGACATGCGGACTCCGCAACACGTCGAAGCGCTCGATGCGCGTCGGCAGGGGCACCGGCCCCTTGACGACCGCGCCGGTGCGCTTCGCCGTGTCGACGATCTCGAGCGCCGATTGATCGATCAGCTTGTAGTCGAACGCCTTCAACCGGATCCTGATTTTTTGCCCTTGGCCAGCCATGATTTTCCTATTCGATCACTTTCGTCACCACGCCTGCGCCGACGGTGCGCCCACCCTCGCGGATGGCAAAGCGCAACCCCTCCTCCATCGCGATCGGCGCGATCAGCGCCACCGTGATCTGCACATTGTCCCCAGG
>JBAVOG010000863.1:0-1728 GCA_049691875.1 Burkholderiales bacterium
GGTCGGAATTTACCACGCCACACGCTCTTGTGCACCACAGCAAAATTGATCGTCAAATGTCGCCTCTGGGTCCAGGCTGTTCTCTAATTCCGGGCGTGAGGTCAAGCTCTCCGCCAACATCCTCGCCGGGTCCATTGTTCTCTCCGCGGTAGGGGCACGCCCTCCGCATGATGGCGTAGGATGACGCCGGCGGATCAATGTGTGAAGCGCGCTTTGCTCTTTCGAGCATCGCAAAGCCTGGGGCGATCTCACCAACGCCAGCGTCCCGGCAGGGACGTTCGCTCCCCGCTGGTTGGCGGGGATTCGGTTCTACTTTATGCAGGCTGTTTAGCGGCCTCCTTTGAAGACCATTTGAATTCGGTGCCTTCGATCCACATTCGATGCAGAATGACGGCAAGCTTGCGAGCGACGGCAACCTTAGCTTTACGCAGCCCGCTTCGCTTCGCAAGTCTGACGCCCCAGGCTTTGAGCGCCGACCACTTCGCGACACGGGTGAGCAGCACGTTGGCTGCCTCGTAGAGGTAACTTCGCAGCATCTTATCGCCGCATTTCGAGATTCGACCTGTCCAGTCGATCTCACCCGATGCATATCGGCGGGTTGTCAGTCCTGCATAGGCTCCGACGCTTCGCGACCTCTTGAATCGAGTGGGATCGTCGATTGTCGCAAGGAAGCAGAGAGCCGTAATTGGGCCGACGCCAGGCGCTGTCATGAAGCGTCGCACCTGAGTATTGTCACGGGCCAGCCGCAGTACCTTGCGGTCGAGGTCCGCAACCTGTCGTTCGACAGCCTCGCGTGCCTTGAGCAGCGGCTCCACCGCGGCAGCGAGCTCTGGCCGAGCCTCGGCTAACTCCGCGGCGCGCACGGCGAATACGTTCATCTTTGCCCGGCCGATGACGAGGCCGAGATTCTTGAGGAGCCCGCGGATCTGGTTCTCAATATCTCGCTTGATCTTGACGAGCAGAGCTCGGCTGACAAGCAGGGCCTTGATCGCATGACTGCTGAGATCCTTGACGCAGACCTCCTTGTACCATCCACATTGCATGATACGTGCGATGCCTACGGCATCGTTTCGGTCGCTTTTGTTGATCTGCATCTTCAGAGCTGCCTTCGCGTGCCTGGCATCGATGCAGATGACGGGCAGCCCCATCTTATTTAGCTCGGTCCATAGCCACGTCGATGTTGCCCCCGACTCGAGCCCGATACGAACGACATGCGGTGCGTGCAATTTGATGAATGCCGCGATCGCCTCCGGGTCGGATGCAACCACCCCTTCACGCTCGATCTTTCCTGATCGATCGACGATGCAGATCGCCGTCAGCTTCAACGATACGTCCAGTCCGACATAGTGCTCCATTGGGTCTCTCCATGATTGCGAGACCCCATGAGGCGGGCCTCGTCGATTTACTGGAGAAGCTGATTCCCAGAGCCTGAGTATGGCTCGAGCCCGGAATTACCCCATGTGTGAAAAGTCCCGTCGATGCTAGGATCCCGCGCGTGAATCGGCGAGCGGGAGCGATGGATGTCAGGCTTCGTGGAGGGGATTGATCGGAACCAAAGCAGTTTGTTCCCAGCCGAACTTGAAGATTATGTGGCCGAGGACAACTTGGTTCGCGCGGTTGATGCTTTCGTCGACGGTCTTGATCTGGGCAAGCTTGGCTTCGGTCGGTTTGCGCCGCTGGAAAGAGGTCGGCCCTGCTACCATCCGGCGATGCTGCTCAAGATATACA
>JBAVOG010000864.1:0-15551 GCA_049691875.1 Burkholderiales bacterium
GGTCCTTCAGACTTTTCTGGGGGTAAGTCCTGTGAACATCAGACGTTCCGGCCAGCCCTCGTTTCGAGGCGAACCGCCCGAGAGCCGCGCTACGCCTTGTTTTGCAAGCGATCCGCTTCAGCGGCAAGGCTTTGCATGCCTGGCTTTGTGCGACGAGGCCTCTGCCCCTCCGAGGCTTCTGTCCCTCCTTACCCCCACAAAACCCGGAAGGACCTGAAAAGGAGGGGATGGGGAGTTCTGCTCGTCCAGTCAGTTCGCAGGACCCGCGATCGCGCGCTGCGCGCCGGGAAGCTGTTTGCCGTCCTGCGCGCGGGCGGCCTTGATCGCCGCGAGGACCTTCTCGGCGGTGGCGGGGAGCGAGTAGACGCGCGCGCCGACCGCATCGTAGATCGCGTTCAGGATGGCCGCGGCGGTGGGTACGGACGTGGGCTCGCCGACGCCCTTCGCGCCGAAGGGCCCGGTCGGATCGAAGCTTGGCACGATGTCGACCTCGATCTCGGGCATGTCGAGGCTGGTCGGCATGATGTAGTTGGTCAGATTGGGATTGATCTGCCGGCCCTTGTCGTCAAAGAGAATTTCCTCCTGGAGCGCGAGGCCCAGACCCATCGAGATGCCGCCCTCGATCTGTCCTTCGACGAGCATCGGGTTGATGGCGGTGCCGCAGTCGTGCGATGCGACGATACGCAGGACCTCCACCTCACCGGTCTCATCGTCCACGTCGACGTCGGCAATCTGTGTGGCGTAGACGTAGGTGGCAAACGGCAAGCCCTGGCCGGTCTCCGGGTCCATCGCGACTGTGGGGGGATTGAAGGAGGCGCTGCCGATCGGCGGCTCGCCCTTGACGAAAAGCGCGTGGTTCGCGACCTGGCCGATGGGGAGATTGCGCTGCGGAAAGCGCTTCACCTGAATCTTCCGGTCGCGCGCCTCGAGCTGATCGGGGCGCACGCCGAGCATCGGCGCGGCGACGTTGAACAGGATGGCTTTGGCCTTCTCGGCGGCGAGTCGGGTCGCGTTGCCGGTCACATACGTTGTGCGGCTGGCGATGGCGCCGGTGTCCATGGGCGTCGCATCGGTGTCGGCCGACACGACGTGCACGTCTTCCGTCGCGACACCGAGCTCCTCCGCCGCGATCTGGGCGAGCACGGTGAGCGAGCCCTGGCCGGTCTCCACGGTGCCGGTGAGCAGTGTCGCGGTGCCATCCTCGTTCACCTTGACTGTCGCAGCACTGGGATTGGCCGCGACCGTGAAGCCGATCGGGTACCACATGCAGGCGATGCCGCGCCCCCGTCGCTTCACGACCGGCCCTCCTGCCAGCCGTAACGCTCGGCCGCGCGCTCGAGCGAATCCCGAACGACGACGCTGTGCAAGACCTGGCCCGTCGGGCTGATCGATCCTTCGCCGAATACGTTCCGGAGCCGGATCTCGAGCGGATCGATACCGAGTGCCGTCGCGATTTCGTCCATCTGCGACTCGTAGGCGAAACAGACCTGCGGGGCGCCGAATCCGCGCATTGCGCCGGTCACCGTCTTGTTGGTGTACATCACGAACGCCTCCGCATGGACGTTTTCGATGTTGTACGGACCGGGCGAGAGGATGCACGCCTTGCCGAGGGTCGTCTCGCTCCACGAGCAGTACGCGCCACCGTCGAGATACAGCTTCACCTGCCGGGCCAGAATCTTGCCCTCGCGCGACACGCCGGTCTTGTAGTCCATGACGATCGGATGGCGCGTCGTCGACGATGTGAATTCCTCGCCGCGCGAGAAAACGGCCTTTACCGGCCTGCCGGTCTTCTTGGCCAGCAATCCAACCACCGGCTCCACCGTGATCTCGTTCTTGCCGCCGAAATTTCCCCCCACGATCGTGGCCACGATGTGGACCCGGTTGACCGGCAACCTGAGTGTGCGCGCGATATCGGCCCGGCCAAGCGTGATCCGGCCCAGGCTGGAGTAGACGGTGAGGCGGCCGTTGGAGTCCCACATCCCGATCGAGGCATGCGGTTCGAGCGGCACGTGCTCGACCATCTGGGTGGAATAACGCGCTTCGAAAATCCGGTACGACTCGGCGAAGCCTTTCTCGATGTCGCCCTTCTTGATGATCTTGCGCGCATAGATGTTGCTCGCCGGAGGATGCACCTTGGGGGCGTCGTCCTTCATCGCTTCAAACGGATCGAAGACCGGGGTGAGCGGCTCGTATTCGACTCTGATCTTCTCGAGCGCCTCGAGGGCGATCTGCTCGGTGACGGCCGCGACGGCGGCCACGCCGTCTCCGGCATGAAACACACGCTCGTCGCACAACACCGGCTGGTCCTGCAACGACGGCCCGAAGGAGTTGACCGGGATCTCGCGTCCAAGGAGCACCGCCGCCACGCCGGGCATCGCCTCGGCTTCGCTCGTGTCGATGCGCTTGATCAGCGCCGAGGCGATGCCGGCCCGCTTGATCTTGGCGTGGAGCATCCCAGGGAAGGTGAGATCTTCGATGTACTTGGTCTGACCGAGGCCGTGGAGGCGGCCGTCGGGTCGCGTGGCGCGCTGGCCCACTGCCGGCGTCTGCTGACGGACTTCCGGAACCAGGGTCTCGATCGGATAGGGGACCGGTGGCGTGATGACCGGCGCGCGCAGCGCCTCGCCGGCATCGCGCAGCATTTCGCGCGTGATCTCTTTCTCGTCGACCCTCAGCTTGTCATTCATGTCGTCGTCCTCCGGATAGCGGATTTACGCGGCCTGCTTCTCGCGCAGGAGGCGCGCGGCGTCCTGGATGGCCGTGATCATTTTCGTGTAGCCGGTGCACCGGCAGAGATTTCCCGAGAGGGCGTCGCGGATCTCCGGCACGGTCGGATCGGGATTCTCGTCGAGCAGGGCCTTGGCCGACATGATCACACCGGGGCCGCAGAATCCGCACTGCAGGGAGGCGAGCGCCTCGAAAGTCTCCTGGATCGGGTGTAAGTGGTCGACCGTCGCCAGTCCCTCGATCGTCAGGACCTCGCGACCTTCTGCCTGGCTGGCCAGCATCAGGCAGGCATTGACGGACATGCCGTCCACGATGACCGTGCAGGCCCCGCAGTCGCCCACGTCGCAACCGAGCTTTGCGCCCGTCAGGTTGAACGACTCGCGCAGCAATTTCAGCAGCGTCGTCTCGGGCGGGACCGTCGCGGTGCGGATCTCGCCGTTCACTTTCATCTTCACCTCTGTCATTTTCTCGCTCCTTGCGCCCGGCTCTTCGCGCGCTGGTACGCGCCCTCCAGCGTACGCCGGGTGAGGGTCGTGATGAGATCGCGGCGGTAGTCGGCCGAAGCGCGAAAATCGCTGATCGGCCGTGCCTCGCCGGCTGCAATCCGGCCGGCCTCGCCCATTGCTTCGGGCGTAATCGGTTTTCCTTCCAGAAACGCCTCGGCTTTCGGCGCCCGAATGACAACGGGCGCGACAGCGCCCAGCGCGATGCGCGGTGCGACGAAAGTATTTCTCCCCGGTTCGACCCAGAGGCTCGAGGCGACGTTCACCAGTGCCAGTGCTTGACCCTTGCGCAGGCCGAACTTGAGGAAGAAGGTCGGCTTGCCGACGTTTTCCTTCGGGATGATGATCTCCACGAGCAGTTCGTCCGACTTGAGCACGGTATTGCGCGGCCCGACGAAGAGTTCGGTCAGCGGCATCTCGCGGCGGCCGCCCGGACCGGCCACCGTGACCCGCGCCTCGAGCGCGACGAGCGTGGGGCCGCTATCCATCGAGGGAACGCACGTCACCAGGTTGCCGCCCAGCGTGCCGAGGTTGCGCGTCTGCACCGCTCCGATGGTGTGCGCGGCATCCGCGAGCGCAGGCAGGTTCTCCCGGATGAGCGGCGCGCGCATGATGTCGGTGTGCGTGGCCAGTGCGCCGATGCGCAGCCCCGCTTCGGTCATCGATATGCCCTTCAGGTCCTCGGCGCGAGTGAGATCGAGCACCACTTCGGGCGCATGCGACGCGTGCTTGAAATCCACGAGCAGATCGGTGCCGCCCGCCAGCAGCCGGACCGACTTGCCGTGTTCGGCCAGCAGCGCGATCGCGTGATTCGCGTCGCGCGCCTCGACGACTTTGAACGCTCTCATCCCCCGACCGTGCCTCCACTCGTTGTCGTGCCGGCAGATACCCTCGGCATGGGCATGGGCAATCCTGTCCCTTTCTCGCGGCGCGGCGCACCAGTGTGCGCTACGGCGTATTGTGGCACTTCCTGGGCCCACGGCGGGCGCGCCACCGCGGAATTCATCAAGACGTTTTCCGCATTGTGGGGGGCTGTGGGGGTGACCAGGCCAATTTCCCCGCCATCGGCCGCGATGCATCGCGTCAACCGGCACCGAGGCCCCCGCAGAAATCTCCACGACGAACCCCGCTGCACCCCCTGAATCAACGCGTCACTGCGCCTGGCCGCTCGGACCGTGCCGCGCAGTAGATCCCGACGAGCAGCAGCACGAAGCCCGCCAGCTCGAGCGGCGCCACGCGCTCGCCGAGCATCAGGAATGCCAGCAGGGCGGCGCCGACCGGCTCGCCCAGAATCGCAATGGCGATGAAAGCCGGCGAAAGGTAACGCAGCGCCCAATTGAACGCCGTGTGACCGCCCAGTTGCGGCCCGACCGCTAGCGCGAGCAGGATTGCATACGCGGTCGTCGTGAGACCGAGCATCGGCCCACCGCTGGCGAGCACCGCGATGAGCAGCACGCCCGCGGCGGCGCCGTACACGAGCCAGATGTAGGCGAGCAGCGACAGACGTCGACGCAGACTGCGCCCGATCAGCAGATAGCCGGAGACCATGATCGATCCGATCAGCGCCAGCGCGTTGCCGAGTGCGGGATCCCCTCCGCCGGGGCTCCCCGCACCCGCCGCGAAGATCGCGACGCTTCCCAGGAGTGCAAGCGCGATGCCCGCCGCCAGCCCTGCCCCGGGGCGCTCGCGAAAGAGCAGCCACGACGCCGCGGCGATCCAGATCGGGTTCGTGGTGACGAGCACCGTGCTCGCCGCCACGGACGTGTAGGCGAGCGAGGCGATCCACGTCGCAAAATGAACGGCGAGAAAAGCGCCGGCAAGTATGGCGAGCCCGAATTCACGCGGTGCGAGCGTTGCGAGCTCGTCGCGGGCGCGCGTCAGCACCAGGGGCGTGAGGATCAGTGCCGCGAGCGTCAGCCGCCAGGCGGCGAGCGAGAGCGACGGCACCCCGAGCTCCTGCGCGAAGCGGATGAGAATCGATGCGCTCGATACGATCAACACGCCGCCGGCAAGAACTGCATAGGGCAGCGCGGGGTGCGACACGCGGGCGGCCGTCGACGGAGCGATCCTCCCGGCTGCCGGGGCGTGTGCTTTCTTGCGCTTCGGAACACTCACGGGCGAGTCGGGCGGTGGAGGCGAAATAGCTTATCATTCACATGCCTGTGGCCGGCCGCACGCGACCGGTAGGCAACTCTTCACGCGATGCCAGCCAGTTTTGACGGACGACTCGTCGTCGCGATTTCCTCTCGGGCGCTGTTCGATCTCGAGGAGTCGAATCGCGTGTTCGAGGAACAGGGCATCGAGGCGTACTATCACTATCAGCGCGCGCATGAGGACGAAATTCTCGCGCCGGGGATAGCGTTTCCCCTGGTGAAAAAGCTCCTCGCGCTGAACGCCCGCCAGCCCGGTCGGCCGCGCGTCGAAGTGATCCTGCTGTCGCGCAACACGGCCGATACGGGACTGCGGATCATGAATTCCATCGAGCATTTCGGTCTCGAGATCACGCGCGCTGCCTTTACCGGCGGAGAGAGCACGTACCCGTACGTGCCGGCGTTCGACGCACACCTCTTTCTCTCGGCGAATCCCGCCGATGTACGCAAGGCGCTCGAGGCAGGTCACGCGGCGGCGACCATCCTGCCGTCCAACGTCGGGCAGAACGTTGCCGAAAGCGCCGAGTTGCGCATCGCTTTCGACGGTGATGCGGTCCTCTTCTCGGACGAGGCGGAGCGGGTATTCAAGGCCGAAGGGCTTGCGGGATTCACGGCCGCCGAGGTCAACGCGGCGCGGGAACCGCTCGCCGGAGGGCCGTTCAAGGGATTTCTCGCCGCTTTGCACCGGATCCAGTCGGATTTCTCGCCGGACGTTTCACCCATCCGCACCGCCCTCGTTACCGCCCGCAGTGCGCCCGCCCACGAGCGGGTCGTCCGCACGCTGCGGGCATGGGACATTCGGATCGACGAAGCACTGTTCCTGGGCGGCCTGGACAAGGGCAGGTTCCTGAAGGCGTTCGGCGCCGACATTTTTTTCGACGACCAGCGGGGGCATTGCGACTCCGCGCGGAGTCACGTCGCCACCGGCCACGTGCCGTTCGGCGTTTCAAACGAGTAACGCGAACCAGCGTTCCAGGACACGGGAAAAAGACATGGGAAAAGCACTCAAATACATCCTCTGGGCGATAGGCGGTCTCGGGCTGGTCGTGGTGATCGTCGTGGCCTATGTCGCCGCGACCTTCGATCCCGAGAAGTACAAGCCCGAGATCGTCAAGCTGGTGAAGGAGAAGACCGGGCGGACGCTGACCATCGACGGCAAGATCGGCCTCACCTTCTTCCCGAAGATCGGTGCCGCGGTCGATCGTGTGGCGCTCTCCGAGCCGAACGGGACCAAGGAATTCGCGCGCGTCGGCGAGGCGCGGGTCGCGGTAGCACTGCTTCCGCTCCTGTCGAAGCAGGTGATCGTCGACCAGGTGACCCTTTCCGATCTCAAGGTCGACCTCGTGCGGAGCAAGGACGGGAGTACGAACATCGATGATCTGACAGGTGCGGCAGAGAAGAAACCCGGTGCGCCGGGAAAGCCGGCGACGTCGGGCGCGGAGGGCAAGGCGCCGGTGCTCGACATCGGTGGGATCGCGCTTCGCAATGCGAATGTCGGGTGGCATGACGAGCGGGACGGGACCAATGTCCGGCTCTCGAAGCTCGACCTGACCACCGGGCGGATCGCGAGCGGCGTGCCCGGAAAGCTCAGCCTCAAGGCGCGCGTCGACGGAACGCAACCCAAGCTTGCGATCGATGCGGCGCTGGACACCGGATACCGGATCGACTTCGAGACGCAGGCGGTGGCCTTGTCCGGCCTCGACGCGCAGGTGAAAGGGGACGCGCCCGGGGTTGCGGGTCTCGAAGCGGCCGTCAAGGGCGACATCGCGATCGAGCCCAAGAATCAGCGTATCGATCTCGCCGGCGTGCAGGTCACGGCCAAGTCCAAGGAGGGGCTCGAAGCGACGTTCTCCATTCCCAAACTCGCGCTCGCTCCGGATTACGCGCAAAGCCAGGCGATAGACGGCGTGCTCAGGTTCGCGCACGGCGGGCAATCGGTCGACGCGAAGCTAGCGCTTTCCGCCGTCGAGGCGAAAGGCAAGCAGGTCGAGTTCGCGAGCTTCGCCACCGAGGTGAACCTGAAGCAGGGCGATCAGACGGTGCAAGGCAAGCTCGCCACACCGGTGTCGCTCAATCTGGCCGCGAGCGAAGTGCGACTCGCCAAGATCGCAGGGGATTTTGTGATTGCGAGTCCGGACATCCCGGCGAAGACGATCAAGTTGGCATTGACCGGAAGCGCCGGTGCAAACTGGGCAAAGCAGACAGTCCAGACCGATCTCGTCGCCAAGGTGGACGACAGCACGATCCGGGCCAAGGCCTCGGTCGCCGACTTTGCGGCGCCCGCAATCAACTTCGACATCGTGGCAGATCGTCTGGATGTCGATCGATACCTGCCGCCCAAGAAGGCAGGTGCGGGTAAATCGGCCGGGGGCGGTGGTACCGCGCCCGCGGGCGGCGGCGGAGCGGGCCCGGGCGAGGACGCGAAGATCGATCTTTCGGCGCTCAAGAGCCTCAACGCCAACGGCAGCCTGCGGATCGATGCGCTGACCGTCAGCAACATCAAGGCGCAGAACGTGCAGGTGAAGCTGCGTGCGGCGCGCGGCCAGGTCGACGTCGCTCCGATCGCCGCGGCGCTCTACAAGGGGACCGTGGCGGGCAACGCGAGCATCAACGCCAATTCGAATTCGTTTGCGATCAAGCAACAGCTCAAGGGCGTCGAGATCGGACCGCTGCTGCGCGACGCCATCGACAAGGACGTGCTCGAAGGTCGGGGTACCGTGAACCTCGACGTGACGTCAGCCGGCGCGACAGTGGCGGCCGTCAAGAAGGGCCTGAACGGCACGTCGAGCTTCAGTCTGCGCGATGGCGCAATCAAGGGCGTAGATGTCGCGGGCACGCTACGCAAGGCCAAGTCGCTGCTCGGAAAGCAGAGTGCCGTGGAGGAGCAATCTTCGGGCGGGGCGAAGACTGATTTCAGCGAGATGTCGGCCAGCTTCGTCATCAAAAACGGCATTGCGCACAACGACGATCTGCAGGGGAAGTCACCGCTGCTGCGGCTTTCGGGCGCGGGCGATATCAACATCCCGACCAACTCGATCGACTACACACTGAAGGCGACGGTGGCCGCGACCGCGACCGGGCAGGGCGGAAAGGACGTTTCCGACGTCCACGGGCTGACCGCGCCGGTGCACATCACCGGTACTTTCGACAATTTGAAATACCGCGTCGACATTACCGCGCTTGCGGCCGACGCGGCGAAGCGTGCGGTCGCGCAGGAGCTCGAGCGCCGACTGGGTGGCGGGCAGCAGAGCTCGGGTGGCGGAAAGCAGAAGTCGGGCGGCAGCATCGGCGACACGCTGCGCGGCATTCTGGGGCGCTGATGCATGGTCGCTCGTCGCAAGGGCGCTCGGTGTCTGAACGCTTGCTTGGCGGCCTGAGCACGGGTCGCCGATGAGCGATTTCGCGCGCTGCGTCGTGCGCTGGCAGCAGCGGGGCGGGCGCAACGACTTGCCCTGGCAAGGGACGCGTGATCCGTACGCGATCTGGGTGTCGGAGATCATGCTTCAGCAGACCCGGGTCGCCACGGTCGTGCCGTTCTATGCGCGCTTCATGGCACGCTTCCCGGACATCGCAACGCTGGCGGCCGCACCGCTGGACGACGTGATGCGCCTGTGGAGCGGGCTCGGGTACTACTCGCGCGCCCGAAACCTGCATCGTGCCGCGCAGCTGATCGCGTCGGAGCATGGGAGCGTATTTCCCGGAACGCTCGCCGAGATCGAGCGCCTGCCGGGAGTTGGACGATCGACGGCGGCCGCGATTGCGGGCTTCGCCTTCGGGGCGCGTGCCGCCATCCTCGACGGAAACGTCAAGCGGCTGCTGGCGAGGCATTTCCTGGTGGAAGGGTTTCCGGGCGACCGCACGGTCGAAGGCAACCTTTGGTCGCTTGCCGAATCGCTCTTGCCGAAGCGCGATGTTGCGCCGTACATCCAGGGGCTCATGGATCTCGGCGCCTTGATCTGCACGACCCGGCGTCCCGGGTGCCCACGTTGTCCGCTGCGCGCCACGTGCGGCGCGCTGATCGCCGACCGTGTCGACGAGCTGCCGGCGTCGCGTCCCCGCCGGAAGGTCCCGACGCGCGCCACGGTGATGGCGGTCCTGCGTCACGGTGGCGACGTACTGCTCGAGAAGCGGCCCGCCAGCGGCGTCTGGGGTGGGCTGTTCAGCCTGCCTGAGTTGGCAACGGACACGGATCTGCGCGACGTCGTGGCGCGGCGCTTTGGATGCGAAGTGAGACGAGTCGACCGGCTCGCGCCGATTCGCCACACGTTCACTCACTTCACGCTCGAAATCGCGCCCATGCTGGTCGACGTCGATCGGCCGGTGCCAGGTGCCGCGGAACCGGGAAGCATGTGGCTGCCCCTGGAGTCGGCCCCGACGGCCGCGCTGCCGGCGCCCGTGAAGAGACTGCTCGCGCGACTTGCCGAATCAGCTCGCGGGCATCAGGCCTCGCTGCTCGAGGAAGCGTTGCAGGATCTGTAGCCTCAGCACGCTGTCGTCGAGCTCGAGGAGCCGCTGCTTGGCTGCCATCGGTACGGGCAGGATCTCGGTGAGCCGATAACCCACCCAGGTTGCGTCGTCGAACTGATGTGGCTCGGCAAAGACCGCCGCGGTCTTGTCCATGACCACCATCTCCAGCAGATTCGCGCACGCGGCGAACTCCGCCGGCAGCGTCGTGGCCGGCTCGGGATCGATCAGCTCGACGTTCGCACGCACCAGTCCCTGGCCGGTGACTTCACGGTCGCGGATCCGGAACCGCTGCCCACCCTGGGTGCGCAGGCTAAGCACTCCGAGCTCGCGCATGTCCCATTCGTGGATGTGCGCGAGGCAACCGATGTCCTCGGGCACGGCGGCTTCGCCCACCTCGCGACCCGACCTGATCAGGCAGACTCCGAACGGCTTCTGCGCCTTCATGCACTCGCTGGTCATATCCATGTAGCGCGTCTCGAAGACGCGTAACGGCAGCAGGCCCCGGGGGAACAGCACCGTTCCGAGGGGAAAGATCGGTACGTCCAGGGCAGCGCCGGACATCAGTGGCTCCTCGGTGCGGGGGTGACCGGCGCACTCGTACTGGAACCCGACTCATATTCGCGCGCGAGCTGTCGATGACGCACCAGGACCGGTGCATCCGCACGAAAGCGCTGCGCGAGGCGCTCGGCGAAGTAGACCGAGCGGTGCTGGCCGCCGGTGCAGCCCAGCGCCACGGTCAGATACGCGCGACTGTCGCGCTGGAACGCCGGCAGCCAGCGGGCGACAAAGTCGCCGATATCGGTTTCCATCCGTTTGACATCTGGCAAGGCGTCCAGGAACGCGATCACCTCGTCGTCGAGCCCGGAAAGTGCGCGCAACCGCGAGTCATAGAACGGATTGGGAAGGCAACGCACGTCGAACACCATGTCCGCATCCAGCGGTATCCCCTGCTTGAATCCGAACGATTCGAAGAGCAGCGTCATCCCGGACCGGTCGATTTCGACGAAATCCCGGATCCATCCGCGCAGCGTGTTCACCGCGATGTCGCTCGTGTCGATGTGATGGCCGATCTCGCCGACGGGTGCGAGCAACTCGCGCTCGCGCGTGATCGATTCGTCCAGCGTCAGATTGTCGCCGGCGAGCGGGTGGCGGCGCCGGGTTTCCGAGAACCGCTTGATGAGCGTGTCGTTCTTCGCTTCCAGAAACAGCAGGCGCACGTCGATTCCGCGCGCCTTCATCGCGTCGACCGAGCGCGGCAGCGCATCGAGCGCGGGCCCGCTGCGGGCATCGACGCTCACTGCGATGCGCTCGTAGCCCGCGTTCCTGAGGAACGTGACGGTCTCGGGCAAGAGCATTGCCGGAAGATTGTCGACGCAATAATAGGTGCCGTCCTCGAGCACGTTCAGCGCGACACTCTTGCCGGACCCGGATAGCCCGCTGATGATGACCAACAACATCAGGCTACGTACCCTTGTCCAACTCGGCTTTCTGGCGCTGCACGAATTCGCCGGTGCTGTCGATGCCGCGCAGCTGCAGGATGTAGTTGCGCACGGCCGCCTCGACGAGGACCGCCAGGTTGCGACCGGCGGCCACCGGGATCACGACCTTTCGCACTGTCACGCCGAGTATCTCCTCGGAAAGCTCGTGCAGCGGCAGCCGCTCGACCTGCGGCGTCGACTGGGTGGGCTTGAGCAGGTGGACCAGCAGACGCAGGTTCATCTTGGGGCGCACCGCGGTCTCGCCGAAGATGGTGCGTACGTTCAGCATGCCGAGCCCCCGCACCTCGAGATAATCCTTGAGCATGGGCGGGCAGTGACCCTCGAGTTGGGTGGCGCCGATGCGCAGGATCTCCACGACGTCGTCGGCCACCAGACCGTGGCCCCTGCTGATCAGTTCGAGGCCGAGCTCGCTCTTGCCAACGCCGGACTCGCCGGTGATCAGCACGCCGAGGCCGAGAACGTCCATGAATACGCCGTGTCGCTCGGTCGATTCCGCGAGGGACTTGGCAAGATAGCGGCGCAGCTTGTCGATGAGAAACGGCGCGGGCAACGGGCTCGCGAGCACGGCGATGTTCCGTGCTTCCGCGAACTCGAGGACGCGTGGGTGGCCGGGGACCCCGTCCGCGAGGATCAGCGCGGCGGGCGAGGGCGTGAAGCTGCGTTCGATGACACGACCGAGCCGCTCGACCTCGAGCCCCGTGATGTGAGCTTCCTCGTGCGGTCCGACGACCTGAATCCGGTTCGGATGAATCAGGTTGAGATGACCAATGAATGCGGCGGATTCGTTGGGGTCCTGGCGAATCAGCGCGCCGCTGCCTGCCTCGCCGCACACCCAGGTGAGCGACAGACGTTCCCGATTGTCCTCATACAGCTGCGCGACGGTTGTCTGCAACATGGGGTTGCCAGGCAATGATGGCCTGATGCAGTGCGCCCGGCTCGTCGGCACCGGCGAGCTGCTCGCGGAGCTCACGGTCGCTGAACATCTGTGCGAGCTCGCTGAGGATCTGCAGATGCTGCTCGGTCGCCTGTTCGGGCACGAGCAGCACGAATACGAGGGTGACGGGTTTGCCGTCCGGCGCGTCGAACGGAACCGGCGTCTTGAGCCGGACGAGGGCCCCCACCGGATCCTTCAGGCCCTTGATGCGGCCGTGCGGAATCGCGACGCTCTGGCCCAGCCCGGTCGAGCCGAGCCGTTCCCTGGCGAACAGACTTTCGAAGACGAGGCTGCGCGCGATGCCCTGATTGTTCTCGAACAACAACCCGACCTGCTCGAACATCCGTTTCTTGCTGCTGACCTCGAGGTCGAGGACGATGTTGGCGGGCGGGAGCAACTTAGCGACGAGATTCATGCCCTAGACTGACTCCTGACAAGCAATTGTCCGAGTACGGTAAAGACCACTGAGCACACCCGGCTCAATCAAACGGCGAATTATACCCCGAGCCATGAACCCGATCGAATCATGACGGGCGCATTCCGGTCGCGAGAGGAGCCATGGCAGGCCCGACGCCGGGTTGCGACAGGTTGGTCGGGGCGAGGCGGGCAACGCATCCGGAGAGTGCGGTCAGAGCGACTTGCGTAAGTTCACCGGAGGTATCTGCAGGGATTCGCGGTATTTCGCGATCGTGCGGCGCGCGACGACGATCCCCTGCTGGCCGAGCACCTCGGAAATCCTGCTGTCGGACAGCGGCTTGCGGCCGTCTTCGGCGGCGACAAGCTGCTTGATCAAGGCACGAATGGCGGTCGCCGAACACGCACCCCCGGTATCGGTGCCGACGTGGCTGCCGAAGAAATACTTGAGCTCGAAGATGCCGCGCGGCGTCGCCATGAACTTCTGGGTGGTAACGCGCGAGACGGTGGATTCGTGCAGTCCAAGCGTATCCGCGATCTCGCGCAGCACCAGGGGCCGCATCGCCACCTCGCCGTGCTCGAAGAAATAGCGCTGCCGGTCCACGATGGCCTGCGACACCCGCTGGATCGTGTCGAACCGCTGCTGGACGTTCTTGATCAGCCAGCGCGCTTCCTGGAGCTGCGCGGCAAGCTGGCCGCCGGCGTTTCCCCGGTTCGCCTGCAGGATGTCCGCGTAGATGCGATTGATGCGCAGCTTTGGCATCGCGGCCGGATTCAGGCTGGCGACCCAGACGTTCTTCACCTTGCGCAGGATCACGTCGGCGATGACGTATCGCGTGTCGAATTGTCCGAATGCCGCGCCGGGGCGCGGATTGAGAGACTGAATCAGCTTTTGCGCCGTGCGCAGGGCGGCTTCGTCGCATTGGAGCAGCTTGCGCAGGCGCGCGAACTCCCGCGCGGCGAGCAGCCCGAGATTTCCACGCACGATGCGCAATGCGTGCTCTCTGCCGGGAGTGCCTTCCAGCAGGGCGAGGAGCTGGAGCTCGAGGCATTCCTCCGGGTTGCGCGCGCCCACGCCGATCGGGTCGAGATTCTGCAAGTGCTTGAGCGCGATCGTGAGCTCCTCGAGCTCCACTTCGAGTTCGGGCGGGAACAGGGCCACGATTTCCTCGAGCGGCTGGCTGAGGTAGCCCGCCTCGTCGAGCGCTTCGATCAGGGCCGCGACGAGACTGCGATCGCGGTCCGGCAATGTCGTGAGAGAGAGCTGCTCCAGCAGATGCTCTCGCAGGCTCGGGGTGTCTGCCGCGAGCTGCGGGTACTCACCGTCGTCGGAGTCCTCTCGCGACGACTGTCCGCTCGGCATTCCCTCCAGGAACCAGTCGGCGTCGCCCGGCCGGCTCTCGTCGAAGTTCTGTGCTTCGTCAGATGGTCCGTCGCCGCCCTCGGAGGATTCCTGAGACGTGGTGTGCGTGCCGTTGATGGGCGCGGCAATCGCCTCCGCCTCCTCCTCGTTGTCCTCGCGCTCGAGCAGCGGATTGTCGGCGAGGAACTGCTCCAGCTCCTGATTCAATTCGAGTGTGGACAGCTGGAGTAGACGGATCGACTGCTGTAGCTGCGGCGTTAGCGTCAGGTGCTGCGAGAGCTTGAGCTGCAGGGTCTGTTTCATGAAAGTGCCGGGGGGTCGGGATTGCGGGCGAGCGTGCAGGGCGGAACCGGAGGCCTCGGGAATTTCCTCGCGATTGACGAATGCCTTGCTACGTTTCGCTGCACCCTCGAGTCTGTTCTGGGACGGGACCTGGAGCAGGAGCAATCCCTGACCAGGATGATGCGTCAAAGGCGGAAATGTTCGCCCAAATAAACGCGCCTAACTGCGTCATTATAAACAATTTCCTCGGGTTTCCCCGCGGCGAGCACGACCCCTTCGTTAATTATGTACGCTCTGTCGCAAATTCCGAGGGTCTCGCGCACGTTGTGGTCGGTGATCAGCACGCCGATCGAGCGCTCCTTGAGGAACCGGATGATGCGCTGAATGTCGAGCACCGCGATCGGATCGATTCCGGCGAACGGCTCGTCGAGCAGGATGAAATTGGGGCGCGTGGCGAGCGCGCGTGCAATCTCCACACGCCGGCGCTCACCTCCCGAGAGCGACAGCGCAGTGGCGTCGCGCAGATGAGCGATGTGAAGTTCTTCGAGCAGCCCGTCGAGCCGCGGCGAGATGTCTTCGCCGTTCACTTTCTGCAACTCGAGCACGGCACGCACGTTCTCCTCGACGCTGAGCTTGCGAAATACCGAGGCCTCCTGCGGAAGATAGGACAGGCCGAGGCGTGCCCGTCTGTGGATTGGCAGGTGGGTGATGTCCTGCGTGTCGACGATGATCTGCCCTCCGTCGGCCGGCACGAGCCCCACGATCATGTAGAAGCAGGTCGTCTTGCCGGCGCCGTTGGGTCCGAGGAGGCCGACCACTTCCCCGCTCGCCACCTGCAGCGACACGTCGTGCACGACGGTGCGCTTCTTGTAACGCTTGTTCAGCGCGAGCGCCTCGAGCTGGCTCATTGCGGCATGCCGGCAGTTCGTTTCCCATGCAGCCTCACTTGCCGCGCTCCTCGAGGCCGGGCGTCGGCGCGAGCAGGAGCGGCGCGGCAGACTTGCCTTTGGGCGTCGACGACCCGCGCGGCTGGATCACCGCGCGTACGCGATCCTCGCGCCCGGGTGCGACGGAGAGCTCCTTGCCTCCTTGCACGCGAAACACCTGCGCGCGCGTGTCGTACGAGATGTAATTGCCGCGCACCTCGTCATTGTCGCGCGCCACCCGCGCGGAATCGAACAGCTCGACCTGTTCGAGCCGGCCGTCGTATTC